>JAYWMQ010000029.1 GCA_035873375.1 Nitrospirota bacterium
GGCGGCCACGTTCCAGCGGTATTGCCTGCCGGTATCAAGGCTGGCGCTGTAGGACGAACCACTGACGGAAGTGCTAACCACCAGTACACCTGATGCAATATCACGCACACCCACGCCGTAGGATGTTGCCCCGCTGACTGCCGACCAACTCAGGCTCACAGTTGAGCTGCTCGTTACCGGGCCGGGACTGGAGGTGATTCCGGGAAAAGTGTTGGTGGGAGTGGCAGGTATCGTAACAGTAGTACCTGGTGTCTGGAAATACAGGGGGGTTGTGTAAGTGGAGCAACCGGCACTATTGCAGGCGGCCACGTTCCAGCGGTATTGCCTACCGGCTTCAAGGCTGGCGCTGTAAGACGAACCACTGACGGAAGTATCCACTATCAGTACACCTGTGGCAATGTCGCGCACTCCCAGGCTGTAGTATGTTGCCCCATTGACTGCAGACCAGCTCAAACTCACAGTTGAGCTGCTTGTTATTGGGCCGGGGCTGGAGGTGGTTCCGGGAGAGGTGTTGGTGGGAGTGGGGGGTATCGTGACAGGTGGGTTAACTACAATGATAAAAGTTTTTTGTGCTTCCTGCTGTGGCGAACTGCTGTCAGTAACTTTTGCTGTGAATGTATATGTCCCTGCTGTTGTGGACGTGCCGCTGATTATGCCTCCTGTACTCATGGTTAAACCAGGAGGCAGGTTACCACTGAGTATTGACCAGCTATAAGGGGCTTTACCACCAGTAGCTGATAAGTTCGTGGCAGTATATGAAATTCCTACTGTTCCTGGTGATAGGGAAGTTGGTGTAATGGTAAGAAGTTCAGTTTGTTCACTAACCTTAATATCTACGCTTTTTGAATCAGTGCCACCTTTGCCATCTGAAACATTGCAGGTAATCGTATAAGTTCCTGCTGTGGAAGGTGCAGTCCATGTTACTATTGGACCTGAGCCTGGAATATTACCCCCTGTTTTATCCCACGAAAAGGTTAAATTGTTGTTATCAGGGTCTGTTGCATAGCAAAATAGACTTATACTCACTCCTGTTTCAAAAGATAATGGATTGGATGATGGATTTGTTGTTAATGAATCTATTTCGGGTGCTTGATTCGCAAGAATCCTTTGGATAGAAACCTCTAAAATACTATCTCGATCTGCGAAAGTCGAAACATTATTGATTTCATTTATCACGTAACCATCTTTGTAGACAGTTAAGTCATGGCCCCCCTCCTTTAGATTAAGAGAGCATAAACCATTTGACAAGGTTGTTTGGCTATCGTCATAACGGTTGGTATCCGTATCGTAACTGGATACGAAAACACCCTCAAGAGGCTTACCACTAAAGGCGTCTTTAACTGTAATGCCTAAGTTACGGAATTGTGCAAATGAATCGTATGGTGTAAGAGTAAAATCCTGAACCCATACTTCGCTCGCAGCGATAGTTATTTTACCCGAAGTCGCAGCCTCATACTGCAGGCTCTTTACCGTAAGTTGATAATCCGCAGTATCTCCAGGTACAGGAATATTATTTAAAAAGCGATAATAACCATCGGCATCAGTCCAAATAACGCCAACTCCAGGATTAGGAACAAGAGAAACTTCTACACCTGGAAGAGGTCTCCCCGTATCTTTGTCGACGACCCGACCATTTATTGAGGCGTTCCGCAAGGGGTTAGGAAGTTCATCCTTTGGGACAATAATATAATATAGGCCATGACCACAGCGTTCGGGACAACTAAATAAGGCAACTTCACTATTACCATCATAACCTAAATCTTTGTAGTATTTTTCTTTAGCATACTTACCAACCTGGTAAGCGACATCTGCGGTTGAAAGCATAACCCCTACAGTTGCGCTGAGGCTAGCTTTACCTGTAGTCATTATAATTCCAAGATAGTCATCTGATAATTTAAGAGTTGACTTTAATAACTCACCAAAGTGAAAGAGATCCTCTACTTTGATGGTTGCTTTATACGTGACGTTATTGTCTAAAAAATATTGCCAAAGTCTGCTTTCGACTTTATCTTGAGCTACAGGTATTTCATTATCTTTATCCTCACCGTCATCCCTTATCAATACTTGTCCCCACCTTGAGAGAAAAGCTTTTGGCATCTCTTCATTTGCCTCAGCACGGATAGAGGTGTTCTTTGCTGATTGTGAACCACTTATGTTAGCACTCACTACCTTATTAGGTATGTTTGTACTAATTATACTAAATGTATGATCATCATCTCCTGAAATAAAGAAAAATCCTCTTTTTTCATCAAAGGTTAGAGTTACCAGAATACCTAAGATAGGATCCCCGCTTTGTTCATCTACTACTTGAAGTGTTTTGACACTTCCATCAGGCAAAGTGAACGTTGCTATCCCATTAGATTCAGTATATGTTTCATATGATTTTATCTCACTGGTACTATTTCCGTCAGCTATTCCTCCGTCATCTCTGCCTTTATTACTGCTTTTTCCTCCACTACCACAACTTCCCAGAATAACCACAAATAAAAACATTACAATTACTGCCAGTAGTCTTTTTGTTTTAAACACATCCTCCCCCTTATACGGACATTATTTTAACCAATTTGTTTAACCCTTTTGGGGTTACATCGTTCTGCTGGAGTCGAAAGGAGAGGTGATTGATAAGTCCGAATGTGAGCAAAATATTCCCCCCTTTATCTATGAATACGAGTCAGAACCCTGGAGACGAAATTAATTCAAACCCTTTCCCTAATAGTTCCTTGAGGTTGATTTATAAAACCTTAGTTCCAGAAGGTAAAGAGCAAATGCCGGAAATTGAAGTGGAAGTCCGTTTTAGCTCACTAAATTAATACCACATATTATGCTATTTGTCAATAATAAAAAATATCGTTACAAAATGATACGGTGGCAACGAGTAAAGGCTATCAGCCATCTGGCCAGAGAATATCTGGGATATCGTACCAGGAAAACCTTTACTCTTGCTCTGCTTCATTGTCTTGGTGGTCTTCATCTCCCTCAATCTGTACACAAATCTCGTGAGGGGCCGATTTTAAAATGTCCTGTTTCCAGCCATCACAAACGTATCCTTGTTCTTCTATATTAAAACTTATCCCCTGCGGTCTCATACACCAGGTGCCTAAATCTCCACCTTTAATAGCATAATAGCAATTCCAGCAAGATCTGCTCGATTTTCTCTTTTTCTTTCTGAAATTCCTTGGTCGTGCTCTTGGCTTACGATTTTTCAAGGTTTTCCTTTCTCCAATTCATACCAACTCAATAGAGATGCAAGATACTTCATATATTACTATCAATGTGATGTCAGGTCAAATCTGATTCCTCCTGTTTCAATTCTTCCTGTAGAAAGAATAGAGGCTAAGAGCATCTGCAAATAGTTTCTCTAACATTGCAGGACTGCAATATGCATAGCTGCTTACAGGACAAAAAGGATCAGTTAGAACAATGTAAGCACTTCAATCTCTGCTTTTGGTGGATGGGGAATTTCTTTTCCCGTGTCTTCTTTTTCAGACTCTTTCAGGTTTTGACCTTTATCTTTTGCTTTCAGTTCAGTACCTTCAATGTCACAGACACAGTCAGAACTTCCAGTACAGTACTGTTCCGAGGCCGAGACCAAGTGGCTTATCAGGTAATCACTCACCCATTTTCCCGAGATTATATCGTAGATATCTTCAACATCATTTTCATTGAGCCACTCACAGAGTTCGTCACCATAAAAGGCATATATGCAGACATTGGGAATCACGGTTCTAACTACGGGGTTATATACGGCAGCTACTGTATTGCCGCGCAGCATATCTACAGCGGAGTATCTTATAAATAACTGATTTGCCTCTGGTGTTGGTAAGTAATAAGCTCCATGTACTATCAGCCCCGGTATCATCACAGAGCTTACTGCAGTACGTAGGTTTGTAAGTATTTCGTAATCGAGGGGATGTGGATTCAAGGATACCATACAGTCTTGGCCGTTGCAGTTCTTGCCGGTCTCAAGAACAATTTTGTAAGTGTCTGTCACAATACCGGTTTTATTGAAGAATTCCTTCTGTAATACATATACATTATGATGGCTGTACTGTGATAAGTGAAGTTTTTCTGCGTCATTGTGGAAATAATCATTTGGACAGCGAGTGTAAGCAGTGTTTTTTAATGACATCCATAATCTTGCCTCAGTGTAACATTCAATGGCTGTGCCTCTGTTTGTATAGTACAATTTTCTGTATGTTTGCAACTTCTTTGCTATCTCGGTATTTTTCTTTGGAAGCTTGTTGCTGATCTTTAAGCTTATACATTTACCAGAGAATCCGGAATTTGGCATGTAGTGATCCAGGAGAATTTCAAAATAATCTCCATAAGCATTAAGCCTCATTCCTGTAAGATGAGGGGCTGAAAGGTTGCAGCCGGTATATACCATTCCTCCCTCGTCTTTACAGTCAATGTATACCTTGCTGTTTAATACTGCAATGGAAGCTTTTTTGAAGTGGTACGGATACCGGGCGGCCAGATGGTAGTCAAGAATCCCAAAGTGTGAGGTGTCAGAAATAGTGATTCCGTGGACAAATAACAGGGCTTTGTAGATGTTCTCTTTCTCGATGGAAAAAGAGCTGTTACCTATCTCTTTGTAAGGAACGTTTTCTAAAATTGCTCTGAGTATAACTTTCGCCATATCCTCCCTCCTTTCCGGAGTTTTTAATAAATGAACTCATGTTTGCTTATTGATATTGATAAACTTATGCCGCCAGTTCTTCCAATCCCTCCGTAACGAGATTGTCCACAGCTGATTCTGCAAGTGATTCAGCTTCTTTTTCAGTAGTAACCGGCATATGAAAAACGGGGAAGCATCCTTTCCCGTGGTTACTGTTTTTTTCAAAAACTACTACAACTTTTTCTTCAGGGTTGTTCCTGTTCGTCCAGAGTTCTGCAAGGAACGCTCCTTTAATACAGAGGTCCTTATTTTCTATATTCCATCCTCTTGTAACGTTACACAGCTCAAAGCATATCTGTAATTTCTTGGAATATTGTTTCTTTTCTGTTTTAGGGGGTGAACCAGTGTTCACTCTCTCTATCAGTAGTTCGTGAAGGCTTGATAAAAGAACCGATACATTATATCCGATGGTGTTTTTACGTTTAGGGAAAATGTCCATATTAGTTGCTCTCCTTTTATATGGAATTGCCTGTGCAACAAAGTGTCATGCTGACCGGTATATCCGTTTCTTTTTTGCATTATTAATGACAACAGTTTTACCTTTAATGTTTTTAATTATCATCGGGTAGAGCTGTTTAACCTTTTTAATGCTTTCGCATTTATCGCAGCCCGACAGAACGTTCCTGATCCTGTCAGCACAGATACTGCATACGTTGTCAATGTCAATGACTTTCCCGTTTTCCACACGGTATAACAGCTTTTCAAAAACGTTTTTCACCTTGGAGATTGCATTTATTGGGAATGCAATATAGCGCCCGTCTGATACCTCTGCCATTGCAAAGCTGTTCAAAGGCATAAACCGCTCTAAGGCCTGTTTTTTGCTTCCGTAATATTCGTAGACATAGACTACGGGAAGATCCTTGATTACTCCGGCATGTTTGTAAGTAATCAGGTTTTCTATATCGCTTGTCTTGTAGGCCAGGCGATGGAGTGTAATATCCTTCACTGCAACCTCCTGTAAAATAATAAGGGACGGCATTAACCGTCCCTATATGATTAAGTCAGAACAGGTTTATCTGTTGGTAATGGACGACCGGCTCGATGGCTGGCCAGGATATGTGGCTATCTTCAACGGTTTTTGCGGTAAAAGAACTTCTTTTGATAATCATCTCAGCAGGTTTTTCCTCCATCAGACGTCTTGCTACCTGTACCTGGATAGCCTCCTGGATCGCATCAGCAGGCTGGTAGATGGCCCTTCTGTCCAGCACGTTCTTTATTGCTTCCCCTTTCTGGACAATCAGTTCAAACATGTGCTCGTCGATTGTCTTCCTGCTGAGAAGGAAATAGACCTTCACGGGTTTTCTGGAAATAAGCCGGTGAGCCCTGTCCATGGCCTGCTCGTGTTCCTCCGGAGTCCATCCTACGTCAGTAAAGATAACGTTGTTAGCCCCGTCAATATCATAGCTTCTGCCAATCAGTTCAGGGGAACTGATAAGTGCCGTACTGGAATCCGTGTTGAACCTCTGGATTATCTCGAATCTCTTTTTAGTGCCCTGTTTTATGTGTATATTCTTTATCCCCAGATTGTTCAGGGTCTTCCTGACGTAATCAGCCATATCTACAAGCGTGGAGAATACAAGAACTTTCTCGCCCTTGGCCTGAATCTCCCTGATCTTATCTGCAATCCAGAGGATTTTGGGCCATACGCCATGGTATTCCATGCCGACAGGAGGAAGGTAGCGTTCAGCTACCGGGATTGTGGATGCTGCTTTCAGGGACCAGAGGTTTGCGCCGATAATCCTGGCATCAGGATTGTCTTTTTCAAGTTCTGTGGCAAGCTCTTCCAGCTTTCTGTTCAGCACAGCCTGATAAAGCAGTTCCTGTTCTTCGTCCATATCAATGGTAACCGCTTCTATATTCTTTGATACCGTACCGCTTACATCATTCTTCAGTCTTCTTACCATAAATGGAGCAAGCAGTTTCCACAGTATTGTCAGGTTTGAGACCTCGGGAGTCTTACGCCATACCGGAACAGAACGGCCTGAATCGTCAGCCTTATAGCCCTTGATTATCTGCGTTCCAAACTGCTTTTCAAAGAATGAAAAACCTCCCAGGTACTGGTAGGGAAACATGGGATTATTGAACCCAAGCAGCCAGGAGACGGGCCAGAAGAGCTCGTAAGGATAGTTCTTCATCAGGTTTGCCGTTACCAGCAGCCTTCCCTTTGCATGCAGACTCCGCACAGCTGTGGATCTCAGGGTGTTTTTGTTCTTTACAAGCTGCGCTTCGTCAATAATTACACAGGAAAACAGTTTTTTCAGTTTCTTGTATGCCGGATACGTACCGGATGAACCCTTCTTCTCCTTTGCTTCTTCAGTAATCAACCGGCATTTCTCAGGAGTCAGAGGGTGTTTCCTTTTGTAAGTATATGTGGGTCTTTGACACTCAAAGCAGTACCTGCCCGTATAGTTCCTTGAGCCACATAACGGGCAGACCTTCCGTGCCTGTTTAACCGTCTTGCCGCAGCTTGGGCACTTTCTGGATTTGATTTCCCTGACAACTGCTTTCAGTCCTTTGTTGTCCCCATACTCTATACAGGTCCAGGGATCCAGGTACAGATCAGATTCATGGCCGAGAAATTCGAAAGAACTGATATAGAAAACAGAGCCGTTGTTTTTAATCCCGGCCTTGATCTTCTCCTTAAGCTTTCTTACTGCCGGCCAATCATTGAGTGCCTCCACATTGAATCCGAACTTCTTCAGTTCATGCAGCCACTTATCAACATACTGGTTTTGTACGGCAACAAGGACCCTTTTATACCCTCTGAGTTTAGCCCAAGCTGCTGACATAAAGGTCTTTCCAAGGCCTCTGTCGTGGGCAAAGTAAACAGACGGTTTGGTAGCGGCAAGGGCAACGTCCTGTAGCTGAAAGTCCTGGAATTCCGGAAACATTTTTCCTGCCTTCTTCTTCCATCCTGACAGCACTGCCGGGTATTGTTCCTCTATTGAGTTTACAACCGGCAGACCGAAAGCCCTTATGAAATCCTTAATGTCTTCGTCATCGTCTTCCCAGAGAGTATGGTCATTCACCGAAACAGTCATGAATCCACGTTTAACGTCTCCGTCGTTCCTCTTTTTCCAGCCAACATGCAACTTATACCGTTGTCCTTTATTTATTCCGAGTCTGGGAATATCGTTTAATGCCGTATGCTCTCCTTCCTTTATATAGGCAAGGGTCTGCTGAGGAAGCACCGGCATCAGAGGAGTAGTCAAATACCGGTATTTTTCATGCTGCCGCTCTGACAGAACCTTTGCTTGGGGCTCGACATTAACATCAAACCCGAATTCCTTCAAAACCTCTATTCTTTTATCAAGAGATACAAATGCTGTAACCGGAAACTTCTGGTATGCATCTATGACACCGGTGTAAGTCGTATACAAAGGGTTATATACGTTTATTGTCTTGTTGTAAAGGGTTAGAAGACCTGAAGTTGCCTCTGATGAACAGCGTATTCCCTTGTGGGTAACAGTAACGGCATCCTGAACGTCCACCTTGCATATTCTGTCTATATTAGGAAGATATACCCTCTCGATGCTTTCGTCAGATACCGGAATTAACAGTTTGATGCGCTCCTGAAACTCCCGGGAAAACTCACTGTCGCTCAACTCCGCTTGCCCATACATGTCTTTACCCAGCAAGGCACAGAGAAAGTCTTTGTTGAATATGCCCGCGGCATTTTTAGGCATCTCAAGTACCCGAGTAAGATAGCCCCCATAGCTGTTGCAGAATTCCAGATGGGAGGAGTTGTACTCTCTGGAGATTACAAAGTCGAACTTATCACGCAGCAATTCCCTGTAGTCATCGAGCCTGTCAATGGGCTTCCAGCGTGTATGAATTCTGTCTACATCCGTAAAGTAATGAACATTGGCCCCAGACATGGCAAGAACTCTGCATCCGTTCAGTTTGCCTATAACGAGAACGTTTAACCCTTCGAATCCCCTGGTAAAGACTGCTTTGGTAAGAAGAACAGTAAAAGGGTCTGTTGTCTTCTTCTTCCTTGTGGCTTCTTCAGTCAATAACACCTGTCATGCCTCCTGTAAAGAATAGGGGATTTTTCGGCTCGGTTTTAAATTCCTCAAGTATATCGTCCCCCCTCCTTCTTCTCCTCCTTCTCCTGCCTGGATGCATTTGACTTACTACAAGAGCTACTCTGTCAGAGTTCTCACATTCGTCCTCCAGTGCTGAGATAGAGAAGTACTCATCCATTAATACCTTATCGTATATACCAACCAGTTTTTGCAGGATCATCTCTGCAGCCTCAATACATGGTGCAACAATGGCCCAGCTTGTATTTTTAGGGATCGGGAATTTATACCGGAACCTGTCCTTGAACCACAGTGTATAGAGATTGTTTCTACTGTCGATCTTTATACGCTCAACTGCATACCCAGGCCCCAGGAATCTTTTTGGACTAGTCTGTCCGATTAATTGAGCAAAGAACGTATTGCTGTCCCTGAACAAACTTACAAGCGAATATTCCTCGTACCTTGTCAAAGCGGGATTTGAAAGGATGGCGATCTTCCCATCCCTTGTATTTTCAACACGCATACAACCTCCCGGAAATCAATCAGGATTTTATACAGACAGGATCTTTTCGGCAGATGCCAGGGTTTCAGTGTGGAAGAAAGAGTGTATGCCCCCAGGCCACAGGCTTTCTTCCGTCTGGTGAGACCACCCATAGCACAGGGCATTTCCTGAACGGAGGTGGATTATCGCCATAGCCGTCTGTAAGATATATCACGGCATCAGGTGATAAGAGGTTAAGAGGATCCTTCAGGTAATCAAATGCAGGGGTAAAAGCAGTGCCACCATTGCCCTTGAACGATTTTTTAAGCCTGGTTTCATCAAATTCGTATACAGCCTGAACAGCTGCGTCTACCTCCATCACAGTAAGAGTATCGCATTCCCTGGCCACCCCGGTGATTTCTGCCAAAAACATATCACGCACTGGAAAGGTAGACATTGACGTATCAGCAATCAGCACCAGGTTGAACCTGTCGTGCCGCTTCTTCCCCTTGATTACATGCGGAAGCCGCCTGTTAAGCCTTGACCACGTTCTCACTGTATCACACGATTTACAGGAGCTGATGAACGTCCTCAAAAATGCTTTCCAGTTTACTTTAGGCTGAAGAATGTCCTTGACGATACTCTCCATACTTCCAGGAAAAACCCCTCTTTTGTGACATTCCTTAACGATTACAACAGTCTGTGCAGTGGCAGTTTCCCTGTCTGCTTCAAAGCCATCCCACATCGAATGGTCATCCACTAACCGTTTTCCTTTGATTCCGTTGGTGTTACCGCAAATACTGGATGACAAGGAACACCCGGTACAGCATTCAGAACGATTGTCACCGTTACCTGAGCATCTTTCTGAAACAGGCTGCTGACTGGAGGGCTGTCCAGTCCCTCCAGCACCTTTATCGGCAGAGTTGTTGTTTGGACCGTCTGTTGATTGCTGTTTTGAGTCTTTAATCAGGTTCTCAACAAGCGATACAAAATATTCTTCAGTAGACAGTCCATCGGGAAGATTGAAATCAGAGGGGAACAGGCTATCTTCGGATATATCCGCAATGTACTGGTTTATGGCCATGTCGGCAGCGTAATTGTAGAGGCGTTTAAAGCAATCATCCGGGATCTTCTGCACTTCTGCCATCAGGAGCGGAGTTGTTATCTTCAGTATTGTCTGGTTGTTTCTCAGATCAGTTCTTCTTGCAAAATGTCTGTTCAGTATATGCAGGACCTCGTGTTTCAAATCCGCCAGTCTTTGAGGGGCTTCGTATTTAATTAGGTGTGCAGGGTTATAATACAGGGTGAGTCCCCCCTGAATACCCACTGCCATGGTTGTCTCAAGGTCTCTTCTTTCCTCCCGTCTTAATTGCAGGACGACATGACCGTAAAAATAGTCTTTTTTCAGCAGGTTCATAATGTCGTCCTGCAACGAATAAGCAGTAGCTTCTCTTAATGGAGTAGACATACCAACTCCTTATGCTGCCTTTCTGTTACTGAGGATATTCAGCAGACTGTCATCTTCAGAAAGACAACCTGCTGCAAAATCACATGTTTTTTCGTTTTCGTGCAGGCCCTTAAACAGAGAGAACATGAAATCACGGGGCAGTCTGCCTGCAAACCTGTTAAACTCCTCAATACTGTAAGTCCCACCTTCAGCCACGTAGTCGATAATGGTATCCAGAAATGCGGCAATCCTGTCGTTTTTGCCTTTCCGCCTCCACCTGTCTATGATATTCCCGGCATATTTCAGGTCTGAAGGGTCTGGAAGCGCCTCATACTGCTTGTCTATGTAATTCAGCAGCATAATTGCAGCCTCAAGGCCAATTACGCCTGACAAGGCAATCTTTCTTGTTTCCTTGTCGTCCGTTGCCTTAAGAATATGAGACGCCTGTTCCCAAGACCTGCAGGTCGGGTAGGGTTTGTCATCCGCTGCCTCTGTTAATAGGAGGTTCCTGTGTATACTGAGAAAACTTATAATTTCGTGTGCTATCCCATTCGCCAGTGCCCACTGCTTCCACTCGTCATAAGTAGGCCCGGTGTAGTAGATGGTTACAAACCTGTTACGAAGGGCAGGGTCGAGTTCCTGTACAAAGTAGTTAGCCTCACCCCAGTTGCCTGCAAACAACATTCTCCACTCTTTAGGGAAAACATAATTGAAATACTGTTTATCCAGCACCAACTGGAACAGACATTGAAGCATGCCTTTTGTGGCCCGGTTAGGCTCGTCAAAAAACAAGAGGCCAGAACCTTCTGTAGGCCAGAAAAAAGGAAGTGCATAGGAGGTTCTACCTTCTTTTATATGCGGAATACCGATAAGATCCTCCTCCTGCATCTGTCCGAGTCTGATGTCTATCATGACGTTATTGAACAGGGACTCTGCCAATTGCCTGCCTATACTGCTCTTGCCTACACCTGCAGGACCAAGTACAAGTGGAACAAGATCAGTCCTGGTTAAAATAACTGTAAGAGTTTTAATCAACGGCAAGGTTGTTACTTTTAAAATTCCGCTATCCTGACTCATGAGCTCTCCTTGTTAAGTTGGAATTTTTAAAAAAAGCCCCCTACAATCTCCTGCGGTTGCAGAGGGCTTTCTCGTTGGAATTATTATGAATACAGCAAACTTTAGAACGGCTCCAGTTCGGCTCCTTCATCTGGTGCAGGAAAACCTTCTGAAGCATTTTCTCCTGAACTGTTACCTTTTGGCAGAAACGTCACAGTATTGGCCACTACTTCGAATTTACGTTTCTGCTGGCCTTCATGCTCCCACACGTTTTCTTTCAATCTCCCTTCCACCAGCACACGTTTTCCTTTGACCAGATACTGGTTGATATTTTCAGCCAGCCTGCCGAATGTTACAGCATTTATGAAAAGCACTTCATCCTTATACTCATCCCCCTGCCTGACACGGGAATTGACAGCAATACGTATATTCCCTACAGGGGTACCCTGCGGGGTGTATCTCAGCTCGGGGTCTTTTGTAAGATTTCCTATAAGTATTATCCTGTTGAACATTCAACAGCCTCCTTACTGTGAAGTGATTTATAAATCTCTACATCCTCATTCACCATTTCGATAACTTTCTTGTAGATCTCAATGCCTGGCAATTTGAACTTATGACCTGACTGAGCAGTTCCGAAGGCGTCCCCCCACCCTCTTCTGTCTGCATCCAGTTCAGCAAGTTCAAATCCGGTGTTGATAGTTTCCAGGGGTTTGACCTTATCCTTGCCGATGTCTTTCTTATACATGAAATAGCAGTAAGCTTTGTTGCCTCTGCGACCAACTCGTCCGCGTAACTGATGAAGCTGGGACAATCCGAACCTTTCGGCGCCTGATACCACCAGGATGGAAGCCTCCGGAACGTCAATCCCTATTTCAATTATAGAGGTGGAAACAAGGATCTTCTTCTTCGGATTCTTCCTGAACTCGCTGACTATATCCTGTTTCTCCTCAAGCCTTCCATGAACCCACAGAACACAGTCCGGAAACATTCTCTCCCAGATGGCCTTCTTTTCTTCAACTGATTTGTATTCTCCCTTATCTTTCTCTACCAGGGGGAATATAACCAGCGCCTTCCCCCCGCTGTTAATTATCTGACGCAGGTGCTTCATGATAAAGGGAGTCTCCTCTTTGGACACCACTTTGGTCAGAACGTCCCTCTTGTATGGCGCCTGCTTCAGGACAGACAACTCAACAGCTCCCTGCATAAGCAATGAAACGGTTCTCGGTATTGGAGTTGCTGTCATCTGAAGTGCATGAACATCACCAAGAAGCTGCTGCCGCTGGATGACTCCATACTTGTGCTGCTCATCCAGGATCACCAGTCCGACCGCAGAGAACTCCCTGTACATTAAGGCATGAGTACCAACGATGATCAGAGATGGGTCACCCTTGGTGCTTCCTGTATAAAGACTTACCAGAGATTCACCAAAGACTTCCCTGAACTTGTCATAAAGTTGTTCGGCTAAAACAATGGTAGGCGCCAACACCAGGGTTCTGTAACCGGACTGACAGCAAATATAGGCTGCAGCCTGAGCCACAACAGTCTTGCCGGTCCCGACGTCTCCTATAATGATTCTTCTCATTGCCGTATCAGAGGTAAGGTCTTTGGATACCTCCTCTATTGCGTTCTTCTGGTCTTTGGTTAACTGAAACGTGAGCTTCTCGTAGAAACCTGCAAGATTGGCGTTCAGTTTTTGAGCTGTATTTCTTGGATATTCTCTGATCTTCTGCTTCATTTCGAAGAGCTCTCTGTAAGCAAGCCGCATAAACGGCTTTTCCGAGGGGAGTTCTGACGGGTGGTGAATCTGTCTTAACGCATCTGCAATAGTGGGGAGTCCTCTTTGCTTAAGGACTTCCACAGGCACTTCATCATGGAGATGATCCATTAACTGTTGTGCGGTATGCCATACATGCTCTCTCATTCGTTTCTGTCCTATGCCTTTTGGACATTTATAGACAGGGTATATCCGTCCGGTCTCATCTGGAAACTCGGGGTGGTAAAAGCTCCAGTATTCACCTCTGTACTGGTCAAACTCTCTCCTGGGAGCCCCCCAAAGGTAAACCTTACGTCCGTTAGGTCTAAAGACTACCTCGTGAAATCTCGTAAAATTAAAGAATTTTGCATAGAAATATCCGGCTTCGTCACGTAAGGTTACAACCGTTACATCCCCGATGCTGTCATAACTAACAGGATGCCCTGCAGCCAGAATTTTTACATCTGGGACGAACTCTTTAGAAAACACAGGAGATCTCCTGTCCTCATACCTTACCGGGAGAAAGGACATAGGATCTACATCTGGAAGTTTTCTCGCCATCAAGCCTCCTACTCTGTCTAATTTATCTGGTTCAGCTTTTGGTAACGGTATATAAACTATTTTCATCAGAAAGCTGTGCTGCAACAGCATCAATGCTTCTGCCTCCAAACCTCGAAAAACAGCCTTCTACGAGCCTCTGTAAGGCCATTTCGCGGGCAGACAAAGGGATAGATATACTCCTTAAGCCCAGAGAAATGCCCGGAGAAGAAGTCCTGCTGCTGTGAAAAAGACCACCATGCATGCAATCTGCTACTGTAACCGTTTTATTGCCTCATCCTTGACCCCTTGGAGACTTGCCTTGTCTGGTCCCTTCAAAAGCTTGTCCGCAGCCACCTCTTTCCATATCTGGGCAATCTCCTCCCTGCCCTTGGCGTTATTCATGCCGTTGGTATACATCTCTATTCTTTTGGCTACACCATCTTCAGAACCTGAATTGTCGTCAGAAGGAGTCGCTGTGCTTTGACTGGCAGGCTTTTGGGTTGTATCCGGGATGGTAGCTGGAGCAGGTTTGGCCGCAGCGGACCCGTTATCAGGTCTAACTGTAGCGTTAATCTGGCCCTCTATTTTTGTTGACAGGGCATTTAGCTCCGGAGCTAAGGAAACGTCAAGACTCCGGGCCAGGGCAAACAAGTTCAGTATGGCCCTGCCTATATCGTAAGCTACTGCCCTTTCCCCTCCAAATACGTCTATTTTCCCGAGTATTTCTGCCTCATCGGTCTGGCTCATAAGGACGATAAGGTTTTTTCTGATTTTGTCGAGAAAGAGTTTCGGAGAAGCGTTTGGGCTGTTTTTTACGTACTGCTCAATTATTGATTCAATCCTGCTTATATCCACGGTTAAACCTCCTTAACGGTGAATAGACATGACGGGATATTCCTGTCATTTATATATTACTTTTATCATTTCTGAGCAGCAAAAGGGGAGGCCCCTTGTTCGTTGACCTCCCCTCCCCTTTCCTGCCAAACCAGTGTTAAACCAGCACTTCAACCCTACTGCAGGTTCCCTCTTTAGTCACAAGGATTTTCTGCTCAAAGATGTCCTTCAGGACTTCTTCATGAGCCATCATGATTCCCTTTTTAAACATGCCTGCTTCTACAAGTTTGATAAACATCCGGCCAAAATCAACAAGGCCCTGCTTATCGAGTCCGGCTGGCTCATCAATAAACAGGGTGTTAACTTTAACTCCGGCCTTTCGTGCACTGAGCTCTGCCAGGCCGACAGCAATAGCCAGAATCTGCCTTGTATTCTCTCCGCCTGAATAGAGCTCAATAGGCCTCTCACCGGCAATATCCGAGACGATGATATCGAGAGTATCCTTCACATTACTGTTTGACTTGTTCGATTTTTCCGTTTTGAACTCAAGTCTCATGCCGGTGCTGCTGATTTCCTCAAGGACTTTATTGGCCTCTTCCTCCATTATCTCTATAACGTTATCGAGTATATAGAAAGGAATCTTTTCGTAAGCTTCCTCGAGGATTTCACAGACCTTGATCTGAAGCTTAAGGTCTTCGGACTCTTTTCCGGCCTTCTCCCCCTCTGCTTCAGCACTCCGGCACTTCATTACTTCCGCCTCAAGACGTGATATCTCCTTCAGAGCAGCCTGTTCCTGCTCTTTCAGGGTTTTCAGCTGTACTGTTAGTGCCTCTACCTCTGTTTCAAGCGCTCGGATGGTTTTACTGAATTCTTCAAGGGCCCCTGCTTTGGTTTTTGCCTGGCTGATTTCCTTGTTCAACCTGTTGATGTCTGCCTGAAGCCTCCTCACATCACTGAATGTCTTGAGTCTCTCAACAACTGCTTTAGCCACTACTATGCTTGTTTTGAGCCGGAGAAGTTCTTCCTTCTGTCTCTCGATTTCCGTTATTTTCTTCTTGACACCATCCAGTTCTTCAGTAGCAGACTTGACAGCTGCGTCGGCCCTTCTGATTTCAGCTTCAGCGTTATCAATCTCCGAGGCCTGCTTTGTCCATGTGGAAATGACATCAAGGCGTCTCCGTAACGAGGACACCTCGTCTTTGGCTGCCGTCATCTCCTGCTCGATATTTTTAAGCCTTATCTTCAGCTTCGGCTCATCAAGAGACTCGATCTGTTTCCTGATCTCTTGGATCTTTTGTGTCTCATCATACTCCACGTTTCTGCTCAGGGCCTCCGTCTCAGCTTTAAGTCCCGGCAGGTTCTGCTTTGACTCAACAGCCTTCTTGATGAGTGGACATTCCGCATACTGCCCTTCACCCTTACAGGTTGTCTGCTCAATCATACCAGCTTCTTTTTCAGCAGCAACGAGTTTATGCCTGACTATCTTGAGGCTTGCCTCCCTGTCCTTCTCCTTTTTACTGAGCAATGCTTGAAGCCTGGCTATCGCCGTCTCCATATCCGATACCTTCCGGAGGTCTTTATTTATCTGCTCGGCCTCCTTCTGAAGGTTTTCTGTCTGGACATTTAAGCCCTGTATCCTCTTATTACCTACTTTCTCCTCTTCAAGGAGCTGCAGAATCTTCTCCCTGTTGCTGAAAATCTTTCTGTACCTCTCTACGTGATCCTCGGTCTCCTTAACCTGTTGTAGCAGTGCGTTTTTTCTTTGGACAAGATCGCTTAATGTCTTTTCAAGCTCTCTTACCCCCTCAAGCTTCGCCTCCATGCCGGCCTGTTCGGTAATTGCCTGCTGCAAGCCTGAGTCGTCTGAAGGCAATTCGGCCAGCCTTTGATTCACCTGCACCACAATGCCGGACGGAAGATTTTCAAATGAATGTTCAAGGGCATATTTCTCAACAATCAACTTCTCTTTCTGTTTTTCAAGCTCTTCAACTTCCTTCAGTACATTGTGTAACTCTGCAACCTTGTTCGAGATAACCGCAAGATCCGCACGTTTAACAGCAAGAACAGCCTCCTGTTTTTCTATACAACCCGTTGCTTCTTTAAGCCGGCTTTCTGCTTCTTCCTTTCCTTTCAGAAAGACTCTCAGATGCTGAGCCTTCTCGCTGACCGCCATGATATTCTTCATAACTACTTCCAGCTGACCTTCCAGCTGGTTTCTCTGCTTTGCAAGCCTTTTCTTATACTCGCAGTAGATATCAAGGCCCATAATGTCAAACACTACCTTGTACCTTTCGGAAGGCTTTGCAGTAATAAGCCGTTCCCCCTGCCCCTGCAGGAGAAATGATGACGAAGTGAAAGTTTTAAAATTTCTTCCTATTATCTGCAGTATCCTCTTTTTAGCCTCATCTCCCGTAGCAACAGGCACCCATTGACCGGAAGAGCCGTTACTGCCCATGGCAAAAAGTTCAACAACGTTTTTCCCTCTTCCTGTGGTTGTCTTCTTTCTGACAACCCTGTAGGACTGCCCTGCCTGCTCAAAATCGTATACAACGGTCATCTCTGTTTTACCGAGCTTAACAATATCGTCTGACCTTCCCCTTGATGTCTCACCAAACAGAGCAAACAGGATCGCATCGGCAAGGGCACTTTTCCCTGCCCCGTTGGCTCCCTGAATACAGGCAGCCCTGATAATTCGCCAGTCAAGCTCTGTATCCTCATAAGAGAGGAAATTATGCATCCTCAAATACAAAGGCTCCATTCTATTATTACCCCCTGACTATCTCGTAGTGTTTTTTAAGGCAGAGATGGATCGTGTCTTCTTCCACCTCCATCTGTTCCAGGTACCTTTTTACGGCTTCATCTTCCTTGAGGTCCTCCGTCATCTTCTCATCCCTGACTCGTATTCGACGTTTGACGGTCAGTTTGTTTACGATTGGAACAGGAGCGTTTCTCAGAAAAGGCTTCAGCTCCTCATACTGCTCTTTTGATACTTCCCCCTTGATCCGGTAGATCGTATCCCGCTCAAGCATTTCCGCCCGGTTTTCCAGCATGAAAAACTCCGGAGTAAGGGTCTTGAACTTTCGGGCAGGCGTTTCTACAAACTGCACCTCAGGAGTCCTGCCATTGAACTCAACCAGGATGAACCCCTTCTTGTCTTCTTCCTCGTTGAAATCCATTCTGTCGATAGACCCTGAGTAGTAGGCATTGAGTCCATCGATCTTTTGATATTTATGGATGTGCCCAAGTGCCACGTAGTCAAACTCCCTGAACTCATCAGGGTGTATATGCGGATCATACATAAGCATTTCGTCACTTTCAGCCCCCAGGGCGCCATCAACCGTAATGTGTGCAAGCAGGATATTGGGGACCCTCGGATCTATTTCTGTCTTGAAGTAGTCGATAATGCTTTTCAGCTTCAAACTGACAGCCTTATTCAGCTCTGCTATGGACTTGTTATCCCCCGTGCTCTCAACTATGGATTTACTCGGAAACGGCAGCACGAATATCTTTGCACAATCCTTTTGTGGCCACCGGCCGGACGGAGTGCTGTTTACAGACATCCCTTCCTGGTAAAAGATGGAGGGCTTGTCCACAACAAAGATATTCTGCCTTCCTCTGAGAAACTCCAGCGCATTGGCATCCCTGGGGTTTTTGCTGAGGCCGTGGTTGCCCGGCTCAATAAATACGGGCATATACCTGGCAAGTTTTTGTAGCTCCACCAGCAACACATTCTGTTCATTCGGAGTAGGAGCATGCGTTTCGGTAGCATCCCCCGGGATAAAGCAGGCCCTGCAGTTTGCGGAGATCATAGTATCCACCGCAAACCTGATACACCTGTGGATATCAAGGAGTCTCACGTTTTTCCCTGATTCCGGATCGATCTCCTCCTTGCCTGCAACAGTAAAATGCTCATATACCTGTAGGTCCGCCATATGACCGACCCTGTAATTGCCTTCAAGTATCTGTCTGCCGTCCCGGGTTTGGTCATCATGTATGTAAAAGAGAAGGCCCTTCAGCTGTTCCTTGACATCCGCGGGCAAATTATCTGCGTTGACTGCAAGGGCATCAACCTGGCCCAGAGTTTTCTCTATCCGGGTTAAAACCCTCTCCCAGTACAGACCGGCCTCTTCCGTATTTCCTTCCGGGGCTTTAGTGCAACTGTTTACCAGAAACCCCCAGGACAGCCAGCCGTTCAGTTTGGATTGCAGCTCCTTCAATTTCTGCTCACTTTTTAGGGACCTAAAAACCCTTGCAGCATCAAACAGAAACCCCTCCGACACGGGAGGAGCGTCTTTGGATAAAGCAATCGAGAGCTCTTTTACTGCACTCTCCCCTTTTTTCTCAACAAGAGTCTGAACCAGCCGGCCAAGCTGGAAATTTGCTTTTATGCCAACGAAGCTGGTCCCCCGGGAACGTTTCAGGAGTTTCTTGCAATCCGCTATAACGTCTCTTAAATCTTCCAAGGCTACCTCCTTTTAATAAAGTATGAATACCGGGCATGGACGTAAAACTCCCATGTCCGGTTAAAAAGTTGATTGCTAAAAGATGATTACTGCTCAGCGGGCAGATCAGAAATACAGTGCAGCCATACAGATAGCCTCTGCCTCATGATGAGACAGCTTGACGTTTTTCAGTGCAGGGTAAACACTTCTGGCAAGTGATACCATCTCTGTTTTGCCAAAGTTTTTGCCGTAACATTTTTTCCAGAGATGAGCAAGCACTTCTTCAACCGCTACGTTGTATCTGCCAAGCGTTGTTATAATTACGGTGGTAGCCGCATTATTCTTGAGTATATCGGCAAGATTCAACGGCTTTCCCTCTTCCTTTGCCGACGGGTCAGGGCTAAATGAAGGCAGTTTTTTTGTAGCCCGGCGATAGGGAAAAGGAGGTGGTTTTTCTACCACCCCCTTGGACGGAGCATACTGTTGTATCAGCTCCTCTACCCGAGACATGAGAGAGGTAAACCGGCAGCTGTCTGTAGGCCCTACAACTTTAATGACACCGTAAGCGATCAGCTTTTGCTGCCTGATTACGGCATAACCGGTGTCATTATACGACGGGTCAAAAGCTATTACTGTGCGCATGAATCTCCCCCTGTTTGAGCTTGTTAAACAGCTCCATCAATTCTCTGCTGTCAAGACTGTCTATGGGAAAAGTATCGGCAGGGATGTTTCGGAGGTCTATTATTTTCTTGATTATCCTAACCTGGAAAGCACGGGGATAATCGATAAAATCCTCCTCTACAAGGTTTTCACTGTTACTACTGCCGGTATGTGCTGTATCCCTGTCACTCTCTTCAGGGTAAAACACAGGAGGGGCAGCACAGTCAGGGGCAGGGTCGTTATTAGGCCGGCTGGTGTTTGGGTATAGCTGCTCTGAAAACCCCAACATTCGGGCAGTAACCATCCTCTTTATTTCGGGGTCATTCTTGTCCCAGTCCGGCACCATGGCAACAATAACAAATGGTCTCTTGAGTTCTTCAAGTGTATAAGTACTTTTCAATCCAAGCAATTTGGACACCACTCGGGACTGTGCACCGGTCAGAGCTATTTCGTATTTGAACTTGTTCTGCGACAAAATATAGTTTTTGGTGCTTTCCTCCACCCGCCTTCTCTTCTTCTCCTCTGACCAGTCCTTATGTTCCTGGTCAATCTTTTTGCGGGACGTAAGCCTTTTATCTTCCTCCCTGGCTTCAAGGTCGATCATTTTCCCGTCAACCTCTATCTTTGTATTTCCGTCCGGGTCGAACCTCCGTCCCATGGCCCTGACCAGGATTCCGTTCCTGATAGGAACATAGTCGCCTCCCGGGTGCCCTACGAACTCAATACCGCCAGCTATACGGAACTTTTGAATGCCGTCTCTTGAGAAGGCGTATTTGCCACCCCCTACGGGGTAAATGTCCTTTGAGTGATAGCTTGTATCAATGTGGACAATTTTTATAACGGGGGCAAGATGTGGTGGCTTAACAACCAGGGTGGAAATTCCAGGAATGTTATATCCCGTCTTTCTGTACTCAGCCAGTCTGTGGTTGAGTTCACTTATAACTTCCTTGTCTTTGTTGTTCAATTCTGCCTCCTTTCTTTCGATTATGGTGTTGATCTAATGCGTCTGTTGATTTTGTCTTCGAATTATGATATTATCGTTCAATTGTTGGCACTACAGCATGCTCTTCAGGTATATGCAATTACTGAATGAAATTGAGATTGCAAAATGGTTTCTATCAAGGTCGGATTCATTGAGAGAGTCACTGACTACACGATCCACCCTTGTAGTTGCATCAAATGCATTCCTTCTAACCAGCATTGGAATTATCGTTGCCCAGCAACCTGCAGTATCTTCTATCATCACGTTTAAATTGATAATTCTTGTCGCACTGGCATGCATTTCGGTTTCTGTAGTTTTAGCAGTTATGGCTGCAATAAAAATCAGACCTAGCCACCATGAGGTTTCATACACTGGCCCTGATAGGATTTTCCTTAATCCAAGAGACACATTTAAGAATCTTAATAGCGTGGAAGATTTTGTGGCTTGCATTAAGGAAGACAAGCCGGAGAATTTATTAAACTCTATTTGTGGCGAGCTATGGGTGGACCTGAAACTCCAGCACAAAAGATATCGCTATCAGAGAGCATCAATGAGAATGCTATTGCCAGCATTTATGATAACGATCTTTGCTTTAATCCTTGCTCTATGGTTTTAATGTACCAACAAGTTGCTGGAGATTTGATGGGAAAACACTGGCGTGTTTAGAAACCTCTGGGGTCTATCCTGGTTTAACAAGTCAAACACCGAAATGGTAGCCCTTCCTTCGAATGAATTATGAACACTTGTTGTATTCGCAACTTGAGCATTTAATGCATCCCTCTGCCATCACAAGCACTCCACCACACTGGGGGCAATTATTAAAATCCGTCAAGGCAGTATCAATACCGATTCGTGCTACTGCTTTTCTGACAGCTCGCTCCAGATAAGCCAGCATGGAAGATACGTTTCCGTACTTTAGCAGGGACTCTTTTATCTGTTTTAAAACTACATTGGGATCCACGTTACACCTGAGGCCTATACTCATAAGACGAGTTACAGCCTCCAAAAACTCTGATGTCTTTGAGTCTGCAGGAGTAATGGCAAAAACCTCACGAGGAGCATTTTCATGAACTGTAACACTGATATACATCTTCCCCTCTGGTGTGTCCACCTCTTCCGCGTACATATTTCTGCTTGCAGGTAGTTTTATTGGCTGAACGTACCTGTCCTCTTTGGATTTTATAACACTCTTGATCTTCCCCGAATCCCTGTAGACCGTACAACCCTTCAGTCCTCGCTCGTATGCCCGGAGATACGTATCTCTGAACTGCTTAAAAGAGGTGTTGGGATCAAAATTGATGGTCTTCGAGATACTGGCATCAAAATACTTCTGCCAGACGGCCTGCATCTCAATGTGCTGGCTGGCATTAATCTTAGGTGCAGTCAACACATCCGGAGCTCTGTTATCACCAGCAATCTCCCTCCAGACGTAGTAAGCATAGTCTTTCACCTGTACAGTCTTCATCTCTTCGTTATCCTTGATCTCTCTTTTCACCTCGAGATCAAAGATCGGCTCAATCCCGGAAGAAATATTACCCCACAGCAGGCTGGTAGTACCTGTTGGGGCAATGGAAAGCAGATGACTGTTTCTGACTCCGTATTTCTGCATATCATTCCGTATGTCTGCAGGCAGGTCCTTGACAAATTCGCCTGCAAGATACTTTTTCGGATCAAACAAGGGAAAACATCCCTTTTCCTGTGCAAGTTCGACAGAAGTCCTGTATGCAGTATCTCTCATTAACCTTGCAAGGTTATCACTGAACACAAGGGCCTCCGCAGAGCCGTACTGAATCCCCATCATCCAGAGCATATCGGCAAACCCGGTAATACCAAGCCCTACCCGTCTTTTGCTTACAACCTCGTCCCTTTGTTCCTTAAGTGGCAGCCGGGCCACATCAATCACGTTATCAAGGAACCTTACAGCTGTCTTTATCGTCTTCTGAAACAAATCATAATCAAATTCCGGGTTTTGGAAAGGGGACCTTACGAACCTGGTAAGGTTTATGGAGCCGAGGTTGCATGCTCCATTTGGTGGCAACGGCTGCTCACCGCATGGATTGGTAGCATGAATTTCCTCGCAGTAATAAAGGTTGTTAAGCCTGTTGAGCCGGTCGATAAAGAGTACGCCAGGTTCGGCATAATCATAGGCATGAGCAAGTATCTGATCCCACAACGCTCTTGCCGATACGGTTTTGTAGACTTTACCCCCGAAGACAAGCCTCCACTCTCCGTTGTTCTTTACTGCCTCCATGAACCTGTCCGTAATCAGGACAGAAAGATTGAAATTAACCAGGGCATTGTTTTCAGATCCTCTTTTGGCCGTAACGAACCGTTCGATATCAGGGTGGTCAACTCTCATCACAGCCATCATGGCCCCTCTTCTGTGCCCACTTGACGATATTGTCCTGCACATAGCGTCATACACCTGCATAAAGGAGATAGGGCCTGAAGATGTTGACCCAACCCCTAAAACGGGAGCGTCTTTAGGCCTGAGAGTGGAGAAATCAAACCCTATCCCACCGCCAGCCTGCATGGTAAGGGCAGCTTTGTGAAGTACAGAAAAAATCCCCTCCATACTGTCTTCAATTACAGGGGATACAAAACAGTTCATGGCAGTACATTTCGACCGGGAAGTTCCCAGGGCATTCATGACACGGCCACCTGGAAGAAAGAAATCCAGGAGCCAGCGGAATTTCTCCTCCCACACCGCCGGAGCCTCTTCTGCAGAGGCAGCAGTCCTGGCAACTCTGCACTTGGTATCATCCAGAGACCCGTCTGACCGGTACTTGTACTTTTTGCGCCAGATGTAGTCAACTACTTCCTGCAGATCAGCATCATCTACATCTGTTATTTCCTCTACAGCTAACACCTTATTCCCTCCTTCTCTTCTATACCCCTGTTGACCCTATTCCTCCAGTTCTTTCAGCATCAGCCTCGTCCCCATCGGCCAGCAGGTACTTTTTAAAAATTCCCTGTGCAATCCTCTCACCTTTTTTAATCGTTACAGCCCTGGACGAATGATTTACAATTCCGACAATTATATGCCCCTCATTGTCCGGATTGTTGTAATAGTCTGAATCGATAATTCCTTCATCATTAAGTAAGGAAAGACTGTTTTTAAAGGAAATACCGCTTCTTATGTGAATACCGAGGTATTCGTCATCCTGCATGTAAGCCTTTAGGCCCGTAGGAATACTCACCTGCCCATGCGGCGGAACCACTACATCTTCGGCTGCCTCGATATCATAAGCAGCCGATCTTGCGGTTTTCCTTTTCGGAAGAGCAATCCCCCTGTCTTCATACTCTGCAACTACCTCAAACCCTCTTTTTCTGATGTTTTCTGTCATACAGACCTCCTATTCCGGGATGGAAGCTATTATATCCAGGATTTTGTCTTTTTTCTCAAACCCTGCATAACTCAGGTAGTGTTCATCTATTTTCCTGAGAAACCTGACATTATCCCTATATATCTGTTCAGCATCCTCCGCCGTAGTGTTTGGAATCACTCCCTTCTCCCTATAACTCAAACATTCTACTATACTATCAAGAACCAGCTGCTGCAGAAGTCTTTGCTCCGGGGCCAGCCTCTGCTCTGTCCCTGTCGGAGCATTTAGCGTATTGTTTAACTTATTCACATCTCCCACTAACATGGGACCCTCCTAAGTATATATTACTTTTTGAGGTTATACTCTTTACGAGCATATAACTTCCCTGGATTACACGTAATTCGATCCCTGAAAGGCGGGGTTTTTGCCAACTTACCAGGGCATTCAGGCTCGATCCTTCTTGACTTGCAATCCCTGATCCTCTTACTTATAACCCTGATACGTTGAGCCCTGAAGTATGCCTTCCCCCTACCCTTTCCTGTATTGCTGTTGCTGCTAACAGAAAGGACCATTTCACACATCTGCAATCTCCTTTTTTTGAAGTTCAAGGGGTTTTTAGGTGAGATAACGGCTACATTAAGGAAATCTGAACCGGCTTGTTCCTTCTTTTTCCTTTTGTAGCAGCAGTCTTTAGAGCCATCGTGGTATTTTTCAGCCAGTTCAGCCCCGGCGCCGTCTGATGAATCCGGTACTTCACCATATCATTCAGCATTCCGATCCATCGTTCAGCATCCCGCAGTTGATAAGGCAAAAAGGGCGGAATTGCGGAAGGTCTGTTAAGGTAGTATTTCAGCAGTCCTGCTTTGGTATGAGATACGGATTTATCAAGTTCAAGTTGTATAAGTTTCATCAACATATCCTTTTCATACCTGGCAGGACAGTTCCGATAACCCCCTAACGGCAACAGCCCGGACAACAGCATACAGCCTTTATCAACATCCGGAAGCTCTACCGCATCCAGCCTTCTTGCAAGTGTAATATAGCCCATGTATGCCTTTGGAGAGAGATAATACCTGGAAATCAGGGCCCCCTCTTTTGTCAGGGTGAGCTTACCATCCCTTTCAACCAGAATATTGCAGGCCTTCAGAAACCGTATGTAGCTGTCAACCGTTTCTGTAATCTTTTGACTGTTTGAGTAAGTAGCGGCAAAAGTCATTCCCAGGGCCTGATAAAGGTCATCCCTGGTAGCAGCGTTCAGAGAGAGCAATGTAAGTACCATGGATTCAACGGGCAGTGGAAGGGATTTAGCCATTACATATTTTTTGGCATGAAAGAGCTCAATCTTGTCTCCTATTATGTATGCAGTGGCTTCCGGTTTTCCCCTGCCGGCACGGCCTATCATCTGGCCAACATCCATAAAATCCAGGTAATAGTTCCCTCGTCTGATTCCACATACGATCACCACATCAGCCGGGGTATTTATTCCTTGAGACAGGGTATTAGTTGCAAGAAGTGTTTTTAACTCCCCCTTCCTGAAATCCGCAACTATTTTATCCTTATGTGCCTCATCGATATCAGCGCAATGGAAAGGGGCAACCAGGGATTCACTTAAACAGAACCCTGCTGCCTTTGTAGGCACAAAAACCAGAACACTTTCACCATGATGTTTATTCAGGATATCCTTCAGCACCTTCACCCTAACCGACTCCTTGTTATATGCCAGGCCAACGGTAGTGACTATCAGGTTGGAAGATGGAGTCTTTGGAGCTGGCAAAGCATCTATATCGTCGGGGGCATGAATTTCGTGCAGGCTGATTTTGGTTGACCTGTACCTTGATATAAACAGGTCGGCATTCAGCAGATCAGCCACTGCATCTTTATTAGGAAAAGTGCCTGACATAAGAAGCACCTTCCCCCCTTCCCTGATAAACATCACGATGGCAACATCAAGCTCACCACTTCTGGAAGGGTCCAGCAGGTTATGCGCCTCGTCCACAATCAGCAGGCCGGCTTTAGTCCATTCCTTTCCGCTCCGGACTGCACTTATATATCCCTCAGGGGTGGTCACGATAACGTATTTACCGGCAACATTCTTGTCGTAACCGGTATTCATCCCAACGACCTTCGCACCCCATACCCCTTTAGAGTCGGCATACAGGTTCTTCACGAGCTCACGAGTAGGAGCAGTAAGAACAACCCTTTTGCCTTCATCGAGAAAATACCTTGATGCAATATAGGTAAGAGCAGTTTTACCGGTACCTGTTCCACTTTCAACAACAGAGTTGCGTTTTGGACTATACAAGTCTCTGAAGCAGCTCTGTAATGGATTGAGCATAGGGAACGGAATATCGGGGTCAGGCTCTGTACTGCATGGGTAATCTTCCGTGATCTCTATTCTTTGAGGGAGCTCTTCAGAGCTGGTAACCCTGCGCATAAACCGTTTTAAAACATTTCTAAATTTAAACACTATAGGTGCCTCCTATCTAATATAGTTTTCATGAGGCCTGACTCTTTCTACAGTAACTACAGTAGAACCATCAACTACAAACCTCCAGCCTTTTGCTACCCGGTATTCGGTTTCTCCATGCAATATCTGTCTTACAAATATGTTCCAACGGGTAGATCTGCGGTCAGGTTTTTCCGGCTTTGCTTCCCTGAAAGTCTTTTCCAGCTCCTCGATGCTGTCGTCAACCCCCAGACATGCGGCTAATCTTCCCCATTGTGTTACTGCATGACGTGCGAATCGGTATTGCAACATCAAACTCCTTTTTTTCAATTCATTTGTTTGACATTTTTTCTGTAAAATCCTTATATTTACAACAGGAGGGGCAACGGTGATAGATGTAGAAGAAAAATTGTTAAGAATGATTTCTTTGGAGCAATTGAGTAAGGCAGTAAGGCAGGAGACTCCGGTATGTTCCCGCTGTCTTTTAACGATTGATGTAATAGATAAAGAAATACTGGCGGAATACAGGGACATAAAGGTAGGAGGAACACGCTATACTTTAGTAGAGCCTTACTGCCCTCGATGTGGCAGACTGGTTAAAGCCAAGCACTACATAATTAATTAACTTCTCAGACAGGAGAAGGCGTTAGCTGAGCTAACGCCTTCCTCGTTATCCTCTTGATCTCCGGAGAACTCCTGTCTGAATAATCCAGCTCTGATATCTTCTCTAACACGAGAGCCGGGTTTGTGTTAACCAGCTCATACAGCCTTGCTCCTGGATTAGCAGGACCGATAAGACCTCTGGCCCTTGCAATAAACCTTGCTGATTTATGTCTTTTGCACATAAGAAACCTCCTTTTTGGGATAGGATATTTTTTGAGAGAACATCTCACCGGACTTCTGTATACCAGATCCCTCGCCACAGTCCACACAGGTGTTAGATATATTCAGAGAGAATGCTCTTTAAGGCCGTCTCGATATGACTGTCGTTCAGCCCTTGATCATGTAACCAGCGATATTTCCGTCCTGTATAAGACAGAAAACGGGGTCTTACCTTATAAGTAGGATGGTCATGATAAGCCCTGTCTAAATTGACAATGCTTAAAAGACTAAACCCTACCCTGACAATATTGCTTTTTTGAACAGCATCCGCAACGTCAAACCCGGCCCTGGAAATCACAGTGTCAATATCCTCCTTCAATTCCTTAAACGTCTCGGGCCTGATTTTCATCTTGTTTCCTCCTTACTTAACCTCTCGGTTATCTGATCACCAGTCGCTGCCCCAGGAGCCGCCCTCGCATGTATTTCTTTTGGTGTGTGTGGCCGATGGAACCAGCTCCGGCAGTATCCTCATCCCGTTTGCACCTGTTGGATGAGAGGCAAACGGGACACTTGACAAAATGGTTAAAATCCTTTTAAATAAAGCAATGGCAGAACGTGAAAACATAAGGGAAAGGATCAGGAAAGTTAACCCAGGAGCTGTCCATCTAATCAGGAGAATGGACAGACAACTACTGAACGCTGGATATCGTGGAGCTATAGTTGATACTACAGAGGACATGACAGAGGATGAAGAGTGGATGGCGCTTTTTGAAGGATTCCTGAGAGAGGGGTATGCAGAAGCAGAGGCTCAAGCGAAAGCTACACAGTGGTTAGAGCTTTCCAAGAAACTTTAGTCCCCGGTCGAACATATTGAAAACTTCCTTGATAAAGGTACTCCTTTCGGCCTGAGGAACATTGCCGAAATAAAACTCTACAGCAGTTACAAAGGTCTCTTCCACCAGCTTCTGCTCATAAGCACCATTTAGCTCCTGAGCAGCTTTGACTATCGCCTGCTTGGCAATATCCTCGTCTGACATAATAACTACGCTTGTCCTTGTTGATCTTCTATACAGCATCAGATACACCTCCTTTTCAGTTTTTTAATCTTTTTCCTTCTTTACAGTACGGCCAAGCCTCTTATTCCTCTCAGCCTCCATAGCGACAAGAAAAGCCGTCCTTGCAGATACATTCAGCTGTCTCATGTTGAAATATACACTGATGTTCATAAAACACCTCTGGCAGACTGATTAAGCCATCAAGGATGGCTTTAAGCACATGAAGGTTAAAGGTTAGGCATGATATTCAACGCACTTGAGATCCCGTAGCCTGGGAAGACCTTTGTGATTGCCGCATGTATCTAAAAAAGCCTTCTCCTTGCAGCGCCTGCAGGCGGACGGACCTGAACTGCACCCCCTCTCCCTGCACTTTCCGGCAACGCATCCGCAACTATAGCAGTAAATTTTAAGTCCGGCCTCTCTCTCTGTTCCTACTAACATGTTTTTTACCTCCGTTGTTGTAAGAAATTAAAAATTGCCATCCAAAGGATGGGTGGAAAGGAAGGAACATCACATTTGCAATAACCTGTAAGCCCTCTTGACAAGGTCTTCATCTTTGGAAAGGTCACAATCCGGCCAGCCACCTCTTACTGCGCAAATGTAACAGAGACACTTAAGCTTTTCTGGCCGGACTTCATACATACGGCAGCTCATAAAAAAACCTCCTTTTTGAAAAAAATCCCTTACAAGGGACTTTTTTATAAGCAAGGATTGAAACAATTGAGTCTCCCATGAACTACTCCTTTAATTTGCTCAACGCATCCCGGAGAGCATCAAAAAGACTACCCGTCCCAGCATATTCTTCAGCCTGCCTTAAAACATCCTCACAGGCCTTGATCAAATTCTCTATAGCTCCACTATTCAGCGCTTCAGTGCTGATACCAACGCAAGCATTAACACAGGCAACGATACGACGAACATTGGCTTCCTGCCTTTTCAGGTCAAACGGGGATGCCATAATAGCAATCTTCTTCCCGTCTGCCCCCAGGATGGTAATGCTCTCATTTCTCCACGGCTCAGGTGAATGTTTAAACATATCTCCCGCCTTTTTTCGGATATTTAATATTGGTACCTGTCTGAGTGGTGGTGGAAAAGAAACTCTCAGGAACGACAGCAGCCTCGGTTACCATCACAGTCATGGCATGGAGCAGCAACATCCGGATCTTCTTTTCCGTAGATGGCTGAAAAGTTTGCTGCAGGCAGGTCTTCAGGCAAATCTTCTCCTTTCATGTTTTACCTCCATATTGATGCTACGAACCAACAAGACCAGGAACTTCCCGGCTCTCTAAAGGCAGAACATCCCACACATGCATGAATAAAAGGCAAACTACACAGAAGGGAGTTGTTGTAGCAGATAAGAATGGCAGGTGTTTCTGACGTGAAGAGAGGAAGGTAAGACTACGGCAGGGATAAAACTGACAAACATACTACAGGGGGGCGAGGAATGGCTTTTGCAGACAAACAGACAAACTCTATTACTTGTTACGTGCGTTCCACTTATTACCGCAGGGGCATCTGCGCAAACTATTAGACACCCAGGTTGACTCTTTGCCGCAGCATGGACTCGGGTAAGCAATAAACGGTATGCGTATCCGTTGAGGCTGATAGAATCTTTTTCCATCCCATCTCATTTCCACCCTGTCAAATGTATCTTTTCCAACACTTGGAAGGGGTGGGTAGTGCTCTATCCAGGTGATGTTTTCCACGGGAATATCGGAAAGGAATTGATGATATACCATGGTGGCAAGCTGCTCAACCATGTTCGTAACTGACGTCCCCGGGTTATGATCAAGCTCCGTAAGGACCACCGTTATCTTCTCACCATATCGTTTAATTTCCAGGCCACATAGGCTATCGCAGTTCCAGAAGTCTTTGTAACAGTAAACCGTACTGATATCCTCCATACCATCCCTCCTTTTTTAAAGAATTTACTCCAGACTTACAACCTTCCACTTGAAATTCAGGTTACTCTCTGCATATTCACACGCTTCATCATGATCATCAAACTGCATTACCATACCGGAGCGATCCGTAACTGGCTGGACATCAAGGCTATCTCCGAATCCCCAGTTGAGGATCATGTACGGTCCTGCTGCTTTTCTCCCGGTTACAGATTCCAATGCCGCCTTGATATACTCAGCACCTTCTTTGCTATCACAATCTGCAAGACACCTGACTCCGCCCTCCGGCAGATGCCCATAGACGGACCAGAAATCTGCATCCTCTTCTTCACATATCTCCACTGCTTCCCGCTTACAAACCGCGACCATATCTTTAGGGTGTAGCGGAAGATATGCAACGGGATGGACCTCAAACGCATCAAACCGTTCCAGTGTACTCACCTCCTCTTACATCAAATATTGTTGCATCACTCATGATTACACCCAAACAAAGTGCTTTCCTCCGAGTTTGTTAATTCTGCCTATGATTTCCGATAACCTTTTACAATCATCGTTAGCTCCAGTGTACTCAGCCGCATCTCTTTCCTTGATAAGTTTCATAAGGAGATCATCGCAGCAGGGAACCATAAACTCATACTCGAAGTTGTATATCTTTTGGCCTTCATACTTCACTAAATACGGAACACCCTCGTCTTTCTTATAGCAGTTGATCCTTCCAAGCCATACATCGTTGTGCTCTTGGACAAACTCCTTAATTTCTTCACGAGTCGCTGCATTGACCCATTCTGCATCAAGCTCTGTCAGGTCCCATAAGTTTTTGATGCCACGTTTCTGCATCTCTTTGGTTAATCCCATTTCAAACTCCCTTTTCTTCCAACAAGTCAATTGTGAATATCTCGCCACTGTCAGTGTCTATAACTTCAAACACGACTGCTTCTGAGCCAGGATCGCGCTGAATAGACAGGGCTTCTTTAGCAGCTTCCCGGGGACTATCTGCCGCTATGTCTATTTCCCATTGAACTCTGTATTCCGGCATAGATTAATTGCCTCCTTTCTTGTGTGTGTCTGGATAGATATTACAGATAGCCTCCGTAATCTTCACGCCACACTCTTTACACGCTACAGTTAGCCACGGCTTGTCATCAGTCCTAAACCCGAAACATTCCTCTTCAATGGTTCCAGTTGTTACAGCATAGGCTGACTCACCATTTTTAATCTCTACGCCACAGACTGAGCAATAAACTGAAAACCTCTCATCCTCTTCTTCTGCTGCTACATTATGCTCACCTGGATAATAGGGCATAGTGTATATGCAGTCTTTGTTAGGACAGCCCCAGAATTTTCCAACCTCCTCACCTTCATATAAGGTAAGATGCGGGGTATTGCTGCATCGAGGGCATGTCCAGCCGGATACTACGTCGGGAAAATTCTTAATCATTGGTTGCCTCCTCTTGTTTGAAAAGTCTTCTGAGCCTCCCCATGGATAAATCCAGGGGCCTTAAAAGTCGTTTTTGGGGTCATGTTTGGGGGTAAACAGAAGAAGGGTTCGAAAAGTTAAGGTAACGATAGTGGTGGGTGGATAGACAATAGACGTATCCATCCAATGGTTATATAAGAGGCTAAGATTGAAGGATACAGAAACGGGCAGAGAAGAGGGGTTGTAGGTGTAGGAATTAGGAGTATGGACGCTGAAGGTTCAGATAGAAGAAGAAAGCCTGTTCCACAGCCCCATATTGCAGGATTGCTTTTACTGTAACTCTACTTGGACAGAGGCGGTTTCACAGCTATCAAACAGTGCATTACAAGCCTCCATGATTAGATAAGCAGCCTTGGGTATTTGGTCCAGAAATGGAGTTATGTCCTTCTCCGGATTATAGATTGATATCGTACCGCAGGATATTTTGTTCTGGGTTGTAAATCGGCAATCAACTGATCCATTTTGTTTGCAAGCAGTAGATATGCTGCCACAATTCCGACCAAAGAAGTCCACATCTGTATCTCTTGATAATTCATCATCATTGCTTAAGTACAACTCAATGTGGTAAATATCGTCCGATGAAACACTCCAGCTAACCTTGAATACACCATCGTTCACGATAGAGTTAATAGGAACTACACCATCAGAGGCCGGGGATGTTCCTTCAACGGAATATGAGGTTATCTTTATTGATGACGACTCTTCTCCATCGTTACCACCGTTGCCACATGCAGTCAAAAAGATAAAGCAGAGAATCAATATTACCAATATCTTATTTATTGGCTTCATGTGTTCCCTCCTGTTTCGAGAAAATGTTCCTATATAATTAATAATACATCAACACTATAATAATCTACACCATTCACCAAACACAGGATCTGTAACTCTATATGTACCGTCCTGTACTTTTTCGATCAGATCCTTGTTAAGTAAATTTTTTATCGCCCTTTGAGCGCCTCCCAGGGAGAGTTGATACCGTTCAAGGTATTCTCTCGTATACGGGGAGGCCGTGGGTTCTTTTGCAATAGCCCTCAGAACCGCCTTATTTGTGAGTGTCAAACTGCTCCAGATACCCTCGAAATCTATGCCTTCGGTTTCCAGAAGAAGCCTGTATGCCTGCTGGAGGATTTCAGAGTCACACTGTTTTGTTGTTAAATCCCAGACAATTGATGACAATTTCTGGACATAATAGGGATAACCTCGCACCATCTCATATATGCCTTCAGCAATTTCAGATGGACAGTTCTTGCCCGATTCTTTAAACCTGGCAACAATACATTTTATAAATTCATCTTCGGGTATCTCTTTTAACGCATAGGAGAATGCACTTTTATAAAAGGGCCGTTTTTTTGAAAACATGTCCTTCAGTATTCTCCTTCTGCTTCCGACAAAGAGATACGATATCTCTTTGTGGTGCTGAATGTGTGAACGCAGGATGCCCTCGATCTTTTTCGACTCCGGAAGCTCCGTTATCTCCTGGAACTCATCAAGTGCGATACACGCTTTTATCTTCTTTTCCTTGACATATTTATAAATCCCATCCATGAGGTCATCAAGAAGCAGATCAGCATCTGTAGATCTGTCCACTTTGACAGAAATCCCCACTCCGTCAGGCTTAACCTCAAACGAAGGGATAAGCCTTGTAAACATATTCAGCACTTTTCTGCCGATTGTCCTTGGATCTGCGCCCCGTCCTATCCCTTTAAATACACCAACGGAGAATCTCTCTATAAAATCCCGTTCCGAGATGACAGGAAAGAGGTCGACGTAGACACACAAAAACCCTTCCCGTTCGAGTACCTCAAGTGTTTTATATACGAGGGAAGATTTACCGAACCTTCTTGGCGACAATAGAACAACGTTATTACCGCCACGTGCATGCCTTAGAAGAGTCTCTAACTCCTCGCTTCTGTTACAAAAATCTTTTTTAGAAACAATCCCTAATGTAAACGGATTAGAGATAACCATCACCTCCTTTTGTATTATTCATTATAAATTATTCAATTTGAATAATTCAATTCGAATACAGGAAAAGAATAAGGCGGTTAGCTCTTGATTGAAAAGCCAACCGCCTTCGCAGGGTTCACTCTAAGTCGGGCTATCGGGCACGATCAGAAAAGAAAGAAAGAACAACTTCACCTGCCCAGTCGCCTATGGCAATACGGTTAGTCTCGCCGGACAGGTGCATAGGGTCCTTCGAATAGACTCCTCCTACAGGGATATCCTGCCCATATGTCTTGAAGAGATAACGATTACAGATTCGTATTGAATCTATCAGAGCATTATGTGCAATTCTGCGCAGTCTATCCAACCTCTCTGTTAGCTCACGCAGCTCTTCTCCCTCCAAGCGGTACCGCTGAGTAACAAGCGTTGTCTCCATCTTGAAAACCGCACTAACATATCCAACAGCCTTGTCAAGAACTTCCTGGACGAGGGAAGAAACTTTTTCGTCACCACTTGTAATATCAAGAATCTCCGTCACTCTTTTTTTTGCCTTCATCCCCTTAACTCCATCAACTCCATGCTTTTGCAAATATTTTATCAATTGTATCATAAAAATCACCTCCGTGAAAAATTAATCTCCTGCAAGGCAGGAGAAATCAATCAGTTGCTCTTTAATGTAGTTTCTGCTTCTTCAGCGGGCAAGGTTCCATCAAAAAGATTTTCCAATGTAACTCCAGACGAGGCCAGAAGAAAGGCAGCATCTCTGTCATTCGGCAGTCCCATCGTTATGGTATCAACCAACACACTGTTATACATAACAAACCTCCTGTTAAAGAGAACTACTAAACGTTGGAAGCCTCTACAAGGCAGAGAACCTCCAATCGTCTTGGGGTGGCAAAGGTAGGCTGGGGATAGGAATACATGAGAATTTTTTTTCAAAAATACGGTAACGGGATTTTCCGGCAGGCCATGGATGAGCCATGAGTGACATTTAACGGCAGACTCGACACAGCAGGTCGCAGACTGGCATAAGCCATTTCAGGGGTATTCTTCGGACAGAAGGAAGCGCTTGCAACGACCTTGGGAAAGGCGTGGATAAATCAGGAAGGGAAACTGCTGCAACTATTGCAACGACAAAAGCTGTTGACGCGCTGACAAGACTGTTCCTCAACTTGAAACAGACGGTTTTATCCTATCCATAACAAACCTCCCAAACAAAGAAGTTGATATACCATCAATGATCGATAGACCTGTAAAGGGAAAACCTTAAATCCTGGAAATCTGCATCTAAATGCCCGGTGAAAAAATGGAAAGTCTGGAAGGTTGTGAAAGGTTAGATTCGTCTAATCTTGATAATTCTCTGAACATAGGTAATGTACAGAAAAGGAAGGAGCTGAGAGATATGTTCGGGGTAAAAGGGAAGGAGACATATATAATTAAATGTCCGGATTTTGTTTCACTTCCAGGCAGTAATTAAAAAAATACGGTAAACGTGCAAAGCAAGAATACAAAAAGATACAAAATGCACAAACTCGTGCAAATTCGAGGATCGTTAAAATGATTGATTGGATTTTAATAGAAATGGCTTTAAATCAGGGATTGCTGAAGATAAAAAATGGGGATATATACTGGAGGGCTTTTTCAGCTTGAAACCGGGTTAAATATGTTGGATAAATTAGGTTTTATACTACTATTATACAGTCGAAATCAGTAACTGTCAAGCAAAAGCCCCTTAACTATTTGATATTAAAGGGAATTTTTTTACGTCGTTTTTTTCAAAAAAAACAGCTACCCCCTTTTTGTTCCCGGCCACATATGATTTCAATAAATAAACTTACAAATCACTAATAAAATCAAGAGGTTAGCGTCAAAAAAGGCACTATACAAACACACATTTCTACACACTCAAAAGGCATACAAATAAACAGGTCATCTCAAAACAGTGTCCAATACAGGGTAGTCACCTTGCTTGGGCAGCTACTAAGTCCTTGAAATTATTAACAAAATCGACAATTTTGAAAAAAAGGTTTTAACGGGGTTTTTGACGGGTATTTTGACGGGTATTTTGAGGGGGGTTTTGAGGGGGTAACTGAGGGGGGTTTTGAGGGGGGTGTAAGCTACCTGATTTCAGCCAACCATGACGGGACATCATGTCCCAAGAATCTGCATTCATTTTATTAAATTTAAATATCTGCAAAAATCCCTTTTTCATTGAAAAGCTCAAGGTAATATTTATATAAACAGCAAACAAAGGAGGCCGTCAATGGAAGGAACTTTTAACTCAGAGAAGTATCTCGATGAAGCAATTGGTAATCTTGAGAGGACTACCGGCAGGGACGAGGTCGTTAGCATTCCAGTTGGAAAGATTTGTCCAAACAGGCTACAGCCAAGAAAATATTTTGATCCTAAGGCCCTAAAGGAACTGGAAACTTCCATCCGTGAAAACGGGTTGTTGCAGCCCATTCTTGTAAGAAAGATTGAAGAGCCAGGATCTGAGTTCATGTTTGAACTCATTGCTGGCGAAAGGAGATGGCGCGCTTCAATAGCTGCAGGCTTAAGCACTATTGCTGCAATAGTGAAAAAAGATGTAACGGACCGACAGCTACGTACATTTGCGTGTATTGAGAATATGCATCGGGATGATCTTAATCCACTCGAGAAAGCAGCCTCAATAGCCGGGATTAAAGAGGATTATGGAGATGATGACAGCGTTGCAAAGGTCTTGGGATACAACAATAAGAAAACTGTTACACGATATCTGAAGATTCATACAGCATCAAATCTCACCCCTGAGATAAATAAAATCTTTTGGGACAATACTCCTGCTCTGGATTTCAAAACAGCATCTGAATTCTCTGAGCTCTCGTTTTCACTTGCCAAACTCAAGAAATCCAACAACAGAGAATACCGCAGAATAATCAGACGATTAGAGAAAAAGGGTATTAAAGACAGTATTTCCTACCTCACAAAATACTTTGCCGTACCGGAAACCAAAACAACTCCTGCTGCTGCAGCAGTGCCTGAGATGTTTAGGGAAACAAATAACGAGTACGTATTAAAGATAAAGGTGAACAAGGACAAGAAACTCACTTTCGAGCTTAGAAAAAACATTCAGGAAAATATAAATCAGTTTCTGGAAAAAATCGATACGCTCAAGGCTGAGCTGCAACCGGAATAGATTCGGAGGCACAGAATATGGCAGATATAACCGATAGAGACCTGGATATTTTCAGAATCCTATCCAGCGGACCTGCAACCTTCGTTCAAATAAAGAGTCTTCTTAAAAGAGTCTACAAGAGTGAGGTATCTCAACACGCTCTTTATAAAAGACTGTCTATCTTACGCAAGGACAAACTCATCATGTCTCAACAGTATCGCAACAGGGATGGCAAAGGAAGATTCGTTCTCTACGGTATAACCCCCCTTTCTGTACAAACTCTTGTAACCCAGGGATACGCTGTAGAGAGAATAAGGACGAATATGCCAAGCGAACTTACCGTTGCTCACGAAATGGCTGTAACTGATGTAGTAAGAACAATAAAAAGAGAAAGCGCAAAGTATCAGTATGATTTTTCGTTCCTGGATGAGAATACTCTGAAGGAAATGTATAGGGGCAAGAGGAGGAAAATCGTATACCCGGATCTGCTGGTTAATTTGGTCTTTCACACAAAACCCGAGCCAACGAAGAAACAACTTGCTGTAGAGATAGATAACAGCACTATTTTAGCATCGAAATTATTTGAGAAAATGAAGGAAATGAAGTGGACAACTTTAATGTTGTGTACCACCACGATGAGAATCAACGCACTCAGAAAGAAATTTATGATTGATGAGGATTTGTATGGCAAGGTATTCTTTGCCCTTCTGTCAGAGTTTTGTCCGAAGGGCTTTATTGGGACAAACTGGTTGACGGTAGAAGGTGGCAATGCAACGATATTATCACCAAAACTGAACCTGAAAGCCGTAGGTTAATGATGCCCTGCCCTACCGTCAATTGCCTTTCACTTGCGGCAAGAGGGCTTCCCGGCCTGGAAATCCGGAACAAATATTACAGGTATTCAGAAAACTATCATGAAAAAAAGCAGTAAAATCAACAACATAAACAACCTGACAATAAGCCTGCTGAATCCCAGAAGGATCATAAAATTATCGTATGGGGAGATAGACAATGCAAAAACCATAGATATCATCACAAAACGTCCTGAAATCGGTGGGTTATTCTGTGAAAAAATATTTGGACCTGTTGAAGCCGGGAGATGCCATTGTGGAAAATACAAAAAAGCATATCATAAAAAAGGCACTATTTGTGAAAAATGCGGCGTTGAGATCAATGACCCCATTGTCAGAAAGAGGAGGTTCGGGCATACTTCTCTTGCTGCTCCTGTAGTACATATATGGTTCAGAAGCATCATTGCCAAACTGCTGGATATACCGCCGAAAGCACTGGACAGGATTATCAGCTATCAGTCATATATAGTGCTCGCCCCTGGAGAGAGCCGGCACCAAAAACATGAAGTTATCTCAGCAAATGATTATTTTGCAATCAAATCATCAAAATCCGAGGCATCTGCCCGCTTCAGAGCAGCTACAGGTGCGGGTATAATCAAGTACCTGCTGAAGAGCCTGAAAATAGACCCCCTGGTTGAGCATCTAAAGGAAAGGGAGTCCTCCAGAAGGGTAACCAAGAGACTGCAGATAGCAAGAGACTTTCAGAAATCCGGGAACAAACCTGAATGGATGGTACTCGATGTTCTGCCGGTGTTACCTGCAGATCTTCGGCCCATACTGTTCCTGGAAGACGGGACGGTTGCTTCCTCTGACCTTAACGATTTGTATATCCGGATAATGAACCGCAACCAGCGCCTGAAACGTCTGCTTAGGCTTGGTGCTCCTGAGCTGATAATAAACACTGAAAAAAGATCCTTGCAGGCCTCTGTAGATGCCTTATTCGATAACGGTCGTAAATACACAGCCAAAGACAGGTCAAACAAGAGAGTCCTGAAATCACTCTCTGAAATGCTGCGGAGTAAAAAAGGGAGACTTAGAAGAAATCTCTTGGGCAAGAGGGTGGACTATTCCGGCCGTTCTGTAATAGTGGTTGGTCCGGACTTGAAACTCCATCAGTGCGGTATTCCAAAAGATTTAGCTATGGATATATTCAGGCCTTTTGTATACGGACAACTCATGAGACTTGGATATGCCTCCAGTCTGAAACACGCAAAACTGCTTGTTGAAAAGAAACAACCTGAGGCCATGGAAGCACTTGAACATGAAATCAGGGAGAAAACCATCTTATTAAACAGAGCTCCATCACTTCATAGAATGAGTATTCAGGCATTTGATCCGGTTTTGGTTGAAGGCAAGGCAATACGGCTACATCCTCTGGTATGCTCTGCATTTAATGCCGATTTTGATGGAGATCAGATGGGGGTCCACCTACCTGTTTCGATTGAAGCACAAATAGAGTCAAGAGTATTAATGTTGTCAGTATACAATATCCTTTCTCCTGCCAACGGGAAACTCATAATGAGTCCTTCACAGGATATGGTACTTGGGATATATTACCTTACAAAAGAAAAGAGGGGCTGTAAAGGAGAAGGAAAGATATTCGCCGACCCCGAGGATGCAGTAATTGCCTATGATGGTGGAGTAGTTGATTTACAGGCGAAAATAAAAGTAAGAATTAATGATGAATTGATAGACACCACTCCCGGAAGAGTTGTTTTTAGTGAAATATTCCCCCCTCAAATTCCTTTTGAGGCTTTGAATAAAAATATCAGGAAAAAAGACTTAAACAAATTGATAGAGTTATGTTACGACAAGGCCGGGCACAAGGAAACAGTTGTTTTATTGGACAAAATCAAGGATACAGGTTTTAAGTTTGCAACCCTTTCAGGTATTTCATTGTGCATTGATGACCTCTCTATTCCAGGGGAGAAAGAGTCAATCATTAAAAAAACCGAAGGCCAAGTTAAAGATATTCAGGAGCAATATAGCAGTGGAACGATTACAGACAAGGAAAAACATAATAAAATCATAGACTTATGGATGAAAGCCTCTGACAGGATTGCAACGGCAATGATGGAAAACTATGGAATCCCTGACAATGACTTGCTCACACCAGAGGAAAAACAGGAGAGGAAAGCATTCAATTCTGTATTCATGATGGCAGATTCAGGAGCAAGGGGTTCAGTTCAGCAAATAAGGCAAGTTGCAGGAATGAGAGGCCTTATGGCAAAGCCTACCGGAGAGATAGTAGAGGTTCCGATAAAATCAAACTTCAAGGAAGGGTTGAGCTACCATGAATTCCTGCTTTCCTCTCATGGTGCTCGCAAAGGAAGAGCTGATGGAGCATTAAAGACTGCCAATGCCGGCTACTTTACAAGAAAGCTTGTTGATGCCGCACACGATGTGGTGATTAATGAATATGATTGTGGTACCACAAAAGGGATCACAATATCGGCACTGACGGATAATAATACTGTTATGGTCCCGATAGAAGAGAGAATCTATGGCAAGATTGCAGCAGAAAACATTGTCGATCCTGGTTCGGGCAGCATCATTGTACAAAGAAATAACGAAATTGGCAAAGCTGCCGTTACTGAAATAAAGGCCGTCGGGATAACATCGGCACGGGTGCGTTCCCCCATCACGTGCGACTCCAGAGAAGGAATATGTGCCATGTGCTATGGATATGACCTCTCGTCAAGAAGAATAATAGACATAGGGAGTGCGGTAGGCATTATAGCTGCTCAATCCATTGGAGAGCCAGGCACACAGCTTACTTTAAGAACGTTTCACTCCGGGGGCAGTGCTTCAGGAGCAACAGCAAGGTCCTTAATCGAAGCAAAAGAAAGCGGCATTGTCAAATTCTCTGATATTAAGTGTGTAGACAACAAAGACGGCAAATCCGTGGTAGTTAATAGAAATGGACGGCTGTTGATCAAAAATCAAGCCGGGGCAGAAAAAGATATGGGGGCTATCCCTTACGGAGCAGTTTTATATTTTAATGAAGGCACGTCAGTAAAGTCCGGACAGATAATTGCTGAATGGGACCCCTTTAATATGCCTGTTATAGCTGTAAACAACGGGACTGTTACTTATATGGATATCGTCAATGGGTTAACTATGAAGAAAGAAACTGATGGTGAAACAGAGATATCGAGAGTGGCTATAACCTCTATCACAGAAAACCTCATTCCCAGGATTATAATTGACGACAGGGAGTATTTTTTACCTATCGGAGCAACTCTTACAGTCAATGAAGGCAATAACATAGAAGCCGGAGATGTTATTGCAAAGATCCCCAAAAAGGCAACCAAAAATGTTGATATAACCGGGGGGCTTAACAGAGTGCTGCAGGTTCTCGATGCAAGGAAACTTGATCGTGCTGCGATACTTGCAGATATAAATGGAACTGTCAGAATTCATCCTCCAAAAGGCAGATATATGACTGTTGAAATTCTGGGAGAGCATGGTGACTCAAAAAAACATTCTGTATCAATCGAACGGCAGTTCAATGTTTATAACGGAGACTATGTAAAAGCCGGGGACATATTGGTAGATGGAATAGTGGATGCAAGGGATATACTTCGAGTATTGGGGCCTGAGAAGGCTGCAATCCATGTCATTAACGAGATCCAACTGGTATACAGAAGCCAGGGGGTTACTATAAATGACAAGCATCTGGAAATATTGGTCAGAAAAATGCTTGGAATGGTTCAGATAGTTGAGCCTGGGGATACAAGCTTTATTCCCGGGGAGATAGTCTCTAAATGTAGATTTACAGAAGAAAACAGTACTGTAAAAATGGAGAAAGCGATTGCAAAGCCGATACTTTTAGGGATTACAGCAGTAGCTTTATTATCTGAAAGCTGGCTGTCTGCAGCTTCATTTCAACGAACAACGTCTGTCCTTGCACAATCTGCTATACAAGGAAAAACGGATTATTTTAAGGGGTCAAAAGAGAACATAATTGTAGGCAATATAGTACCACTTGGGACTGCTCATCCAGAAAATATCCCACATAAGTGACCACCACAATTAAGTATAATTTTTTATTGTAGAAACCCCAAAGACGATACCTGAAGTAGAGCAACTTTCATTGAGGCATATCTCTACTTGTCTTTACGATCTTTACTGCAAAGCCTTCCGCCTTACTGTCGTTGCATAGCTTGCAAAATGTCTCAAACAAAAAGAACGATATAACCACACAGTAATAAAATGCTCTGTTGGCTGCAAACCTCTTAAATGGCAACGCTTCAAATCCAAAATCCTTTATCTCACAATGTGAGAATTCATCCGCTCCGCACTGATGATGACTATTTATGTGTATAGCGGCAATCAGGTATGCTAAAATGTGGAATGAAATTAATTGATATAAAAGAAAATGATTTGAACCGGGAATACGAAAGAGAACAGATTGATTCTAAAAAGGAACCAGCAAGTATTAAGTGGAGGCAAGATGGATGATTTAGATAACGAGACACTTGAACGCCTTGCCGAGGCAGCGCATAAAGTATGGATGGAAGGAAAACTTCGTGACGGCTGGAAATACGGGCCTGAGACGGATAAAGCCAGAAAGATTCATAACTGTCTTGTTCCTTATGATCAATTGAGTGAGTCTGACAAGGAATCAGATCGTGATATGATTCGGGGCATTCAAGAGATACTTAAGGCTGCCGGATATAAGATGGTGAAGGCTGATAAACAATGATTAACATTATTATACTTTCTTCATAATTAAAAATAATCGCTGCATGTAAAAAAGGGGGAGGATATGGCAAGAAAGTCCGTAGCTAAAAAAACGTCATCAACTAACTCAAATAGAAAAACAAACTCAAAGCCAAACCCTGGAATATTGGTTGCCGGTGATAATAGTATTGACAGTTTTATCTATCTTGAAGGTTTTCCGGATAAACCGGCTGATCTGCGTGAAGCATGGGTTGATGCTGTTCGATTCTGGAGTGTCAAGCTGGACGGAGGAGCCGGGAGCCTCAGACAGTATTTAAAGGCAACCGGAATAAACGCTGAAGACCCCTGTCCTTTGTCCGGAGACATTGCCGAATCCATTTATTTCCTGACGCGGAAGAATAATAAGAAGGGCCAGGACTGGAGTGTAGAGCAGGCCATAACAGCAGGTGAACATGAATATCCTTCAGGTGAACTAAACAAGTGCGATTTCAAGAAAATCTCTAAAAGCATACCGGCAGTTATTCTTGATTTCAATCAGGGATGGTTGGCAAAAAACAGAGAGACCGTTCCGGAATTTCTTCAAAAGAGAAAATATATAGTCCGTACTCACGACCCATTGAAAGAAGAGTGGAAAAGCGTTAGAAAGACGGGAACCGGAAGAGGTATATGGTTTTCTCCTGTGCAGGATATGGCTAACGGTTCTCTCTGGTTTCCGGGCAACTGGGAAAGCCTGCGAGAGCGGTTAACAGATTATCTTCAGACAGATGACACAATCTGGAAAAAAGGGAAGTGGCTGCATTATGTTGTGATTCAGATTGCATATGACGGGGCTTTGATCGTTGGGCCGGGTATTCCAGGGCAAGGTAAGCTATTGATTTATAAAGGTGACCAACCAGATTCTTTCTCAAGGGAAGGTTACGGAACTGTTGTTGCAGGCGGTATAGTTTTTGTATATTCCTTAACTCAGGCTTTGCTCTCATCAACATCGTTGAATACAAAACACGTTCTTGAGTGTTCAACAACAGGTCTTGCACGCCTGCGTGCAGTAGTGAAAAAAGGATATGATGGACCAATGGAAGGACAGGTCAACTGGGAACAAACCACAACAACAAACCTTCCGGTAGCATCACTGGAAAATGTTGATACAAAAAACATTATTACATACAGCAAGCCTCCTGCGGCAAACTGGAAAACCGCCTGTGAAATTATCTGCTGCAGTGACGATGAGCTTCGAGAAAGGACAGTTTTCAGACTCGGGAATCTTCTTACATCATCTCCTGAATATGCAGACACCCTGCTCCGTCTCGCCAGCAGGGTGGAAACCCATGTCAATAATGGAAAGGGAGTGCTTTCCTTTTCAATCTTTGGTGGTCCGGGATCAGGCAAAACTTTTGTTGCAGAACAGATAGCGGAAGCAATTGATGATCCTTCGAAGAACAGGTTTGAATATTTAACATTTAATCTTTCACAGTTCAATGATTCCTTACGCCTTGTTGATGCTTTTAAACAGATTCAGACAGCAAGCTTACAGGGTAAAACCCCCCTGGTATTATGGGATGAATTCGATACTTCTTATAACGGATCAGAGGCGGGCTGGATATCTTCCTTCCTTATGCCGATGCAGGATGCCGAGTTCTTTGATGGCATGACAAACAGGGCGCTCGGCAAATGTATCTTTGTATTTATTGGCGGCACCTTTAAAGATGATGCGGAATTCAATGCATGGGCATCTACGGGGAAAGGTAAAACCATGAAAGGACCGGACTTTCACAGCCGGCTTAACAACAGTTTAACCGTTCCGTCAGTAGACCTTGCCCTGAACATTGATAAGTCAACACAGGGAGATGACCCGGCAAAGCTTGTAAGGGCTGTATTGATACGAGCCTTCCTTAAAAAACAGCAAAAGGTCAAGGTAATATCACAGGATGTACTTGCCTTCCTGTTACACGTTCCCCTGCAGCACGGAGTACGCAGTCTTGAAAAAATCATCTCTACGAGCGCATTGGGCAAGACAAGACATTTTCAGGCATTTCATCTGCCGCCTTTGGATGTCCTGCAATTACACGTTGACGAATCTAAAATAAATTCTAAAAAGATAAACAGTTACTTAAGAGATATGAAACTTACTTATTATCAGGAGCCTTCTCTTGAGCTTAAGTGGAGGAGATAGAGTGGAGGGACCTGCCTGATGAAATTAAAGAGTATGACAAAGATGCTGTGCGAGCAATTCCCGAGATTTTAGCAAAAGCAGGGTTTGAGGTATATCGTTTGAAAGAAAAATAAATCAGAAAGTGAATAAATCATAAACTGATTCAAGCTCATCTTGTAATGAAAGATAAACTATGTCTAAAAAACAAACACCTGAATCTATAAAACCACGAGTCGTCCGTGTCTTCGTCTCCTCCACATTCCGAGACATGCATAATGAGCGGGAGGAACTTGTAAAGTTCACTTTTCCTAAGCTAAAAGAGAAATGCAGGGAGCGGGGTGTTGAGTTTGTGGATGTAGATTTGCGGTGGGGAGTGACAGATGAGCAGAAGGCCGAAGGGAAGGTACTGCCAATCTGTCTTGCAGAAATCGAGCGCTGCCGTCCTTATTTTATTGGATTACTCGGAGAGCGGTACGGGTGGCTGCCGGAAGATATTCCTCAAGAGCTTATAGAACAACAGGATTGGCTAAAAGATCACAAGAAGAAGAGCGTTACCGAGCTTGAGATAATTCATGGTGTGCTTGAAAACCCGGAGATGGAGAAATTCTCTTTCTTTTACTTCCGCAATCCTGCGACGTCAGCTGAAGTAGAAGAAGACCTCTCCAAAAAGCCGGATTACCTTCCTGAACCGGAAACTTCCCTTAATAAGCTGAAATCACTGAAAGGCAGGATACTTGAGCATGAGCAAAACTATCCAGTGCCTGTCCGAAAGGATTTCCATAATGCAGAGACACTGGGACAGCAGGTTCTTGATGACCTCTGGGCAGCTATTGACAAAAGGTTTCCGGAAAGAGAAACGCCCTCGCCTCTTGAACGGGAGCGGATGGACCATGAGGCATTTGCCGAGGCAAGGAGAAAAGTCTATATAGGGCGGGATGAGTATTTCAATAAACTTGATGAACATGTAAACAGCGAAGATCCTCCATTAGTAATCCTTGGTGAATCAGGATCGGGTAAGTCGGCACTGATTGCGAACTGGACAGAAAGATACCGGCAGGATAATCCTGATGAATTTATAATCACCCACTTTATCGGCGGTACCCCTGACAGTGCTGATTATGTGCGAATGCTCCGGAGAATCATGGAGGAGATACAGGAGAGGTATGAGACTGGACGAGCAGAGAATATTCCCTCTCCCCTTGCGGGAGAAGGTCAGGGTGAGGGGGCAATCCCGACTGATCCAAAGAAGATAGTTGAGGCGTTTCCGCTCTGGATTGCAAAGGCATCTGCAAGAGGTAAATTAATCCTTATCCTTGACGCTTTAAACCAGCTTGAAGACAGGGACAATGCTCTGGAACTCGGCTGGCTGCCGGTGTATTTCCCGCCCAATGTGAGGGTAATACTATCCACTTTGCCGGGGAAAAGCCTTGATGCCTTAAACAGAAGAAACCTTTCCTCAATGAATGTTGGATTGTTTGATCTGGAAGAGAAGAAGACTTTAATTCCTCAGTATCTGCAGAGATTTTCAAGGTCATTGAGTCCAAGGCACCTGAATCTCATTACGGATACTGAACACACAAACAACCCCCTTTATCTAAAGACTCTGCTTGATGAGCTGAGATATCACGGTGATTATTTTACTCTTGAAGAGAGAATAAAACACTATCTGAAAGCTAGGACAGTTGATGATCTCTACGAGAAAATCCTTGCCCGATATGAAGATGATTATGAACGGGACAGCGCTGGATTAGTGAGAGATGCTATGTCGCTGATATGGGCATCGAGGCGGGGGCTGTCTGAGACAGAGCTTTTGGGGATGCTTGGCCTAAAGGATAAACCTCTTCCAAAGGCTGTATGGTCACCATTGTACCTTGCAGCAGAGGAATCATTGATAAGCCGCTCAGGATTATTAAACTTTGCCCATGATTTTCTGAGAAAAGCGGTTGAAGAAAAGTATGTGGTGAATAAGGAGACGAGCAATGATTATCATTTGAAAATTGCGGATTACTTTGAAGATGAAGAATTGACAGACAGAAAGGTTGATGAACTGCCGTGGCAATTTAGGGAAGCAGAAAGTTGGGAAAAGTTGAAAGACTGTATTACAAAAACAAGGATGTTTTTAAATCTCCGCACAGATAAAAAACAATATGAACTTATGGGGTACTGGCTTAAACTTGAGAACAGATTCAATATTGTAGAAGTACACAATGAAATGATCATTACATATGAGAAATCAGTAACAGACGAACAGGAATTATCATACCTGTTGAATCAGACAGCGCTCTTTCTTAATCTTAACGCCAGATACGAAGGGGCAGAACCTCTATACAGAAGGGCGCTTGAGATAAGGGAAAAGGTGCTTGGCAGAGAGCATCCTTCTACGGCAACAAGCCTGAACAACCTGGCAGAACTGTTTAAAAGCAAAGGGGATTACGAAGGGGCTGAGCCTCTATACCGGCGGGCGCTTGAGATATATGAAAGGGTGCTTGGCATGGAGCATCCTTCCACGGCAGCAAGCCTGAACAACCTGGCAGAACTGTTTAGCAGCAAAGGGGATTACGAAGGGGCTGAGCCTCTATACCGGCGGGCGCTTGAGATATATGAAAGGGTGCTTGGCATGGAGCATCCTTC
>JAYWMQ010000030.1 GCA_035873375.1 Nitrospirota bacterium
TTTTTAGATATTTTGCTCACTTGAAATGCCCCTTTCTTTGGTTATTGCGTTTCCCACGCTTCTTATTTTAACCAATAGATTCGGGGCATTTCTACCTCTTACTGCTTGTTTTTTGTTTTATTGCGCTTCTTTAAGGACTAACGGCAGTACCGAGAGGTTAAATCAAACCCTACTTGATGAGTTTTATAAGGTGAATTTCAGAAAGAAGGTGTATACCTCTTTAGAAGAAATCCAGGCCGACCTGGACCGGTTTCTCCACAGGTACAATACTCAGAGAACCAATCAGGGGAAACGCTGCAACGGTCGCACCCCTATGGAAACATTTACAGAGGGTCTTGACCTTTGCAGGCAATATCTTCATAATGGAGAGGAGGTGATAAAAGAAGCAGCGTAGTCAACAATACCGGAAGGCCGTTTGTAAACGCTTTTAGTGACTACCGCACCTTTGACCCCCTTGGATTGCCCTTTTTTAAAGGCAACTTCACTTTTCATCGCATAATATGCCCTTATCTGCTTAATACACCGCTCAATGCTATCTTTCTTGTTCAACACAATATCATTCCTACGTTATGAAACCTCCCGCTTTTCAATGCTTCCTTCAGATATTTCCTTTTCTTTCATGCGGGTAATATCTCTTTATCAGTCAATCTCATCATAGACTAAGACTTGGTCATGGGCATATAATAAAGCGATTAAGCCTTTATTTGCAATAGGGCAGAGGGGAAAGAGCAAAGCGCATAGAGTATAGCAAAAAATTCAGGATAAGGCTGTCTTAATTGTCAAGATTCAACACTGACATCAGCCTCTACCCTTGGCTAATATCCGGGATTAAAAGTAGCCTGTCCCCTTTTCCTACAAGTTTGGGCGACACTTGTCATCTTCGGTAATACTCGACATTAAGGAGTACGAAAAACTGATGGATTATATTGAGGACCTTGAAGACGTTGTTGCTTATGATCGTGCTAAAAAAGCGGGAGGAGAGACAATACCCTTTGCCGGGGCCTTACCCCGAGCACTTTCTTATAAATTATACCATAAAAAAGAGTCTCAACCGTTAAACAGCTCGATAACCCGCTTGTTTAGAACCCTGAGGGCTGCTGCCCTTGAATCTTGACAAATAATCGTATATCGGGTTCCTTGCCCCCTGTTTATCTGACGAAGTGGATTTGATAGGTGGGATACGGAATTTCAAACAACTTTTGAAAATGCATTCAACTTCGCTGAAGTAATGTGTGCAGTTGACCAGGACACTGCCAACCCGGAATCTCGTGTGTGTCAAGGAGCCAGTTCTTCAATGTCTATAATAATGCCATCTTTTACTTTATTGTAGTAAATTATGTTTACTTTAATATTTTCATTCAACCCTCTTTTGGATTTATAGGACGTGGGCTTAATACTTACCGGTATATTTCCTATAATACCGTCAATTCCTGCGGACTCTTCCTCTGGTGTTGCAAGACGATAGGTTGTCTTCAAAAGAATGGCTACTTTACTTAAAACTGCTTCTTGAAATCTCAGTCCAATAAATGTTTTGACAATTACTAAATCTCTAACCCATTGTCTAATCATCTGCTCATCTATGTTGTTTATCACTTCCTTGAAGTTTTTGATCATCCCGGAAATCTTTCTGGTAGCATTCTCTATAGCTTCAGGATGTTGTGCAAGATACCATCTCTCCCATTCTTCCAGTGTTTTTCCTGTAAACTCCTGTATCAACTCGCTCATTTGTCCAACCACAGCGGGTCTTGTTCCCTGTGCATTCTGATTCGCAAGATTGATAAGTTGTGTTGCATACTTAGGAAATTCAACCGGCTCAGTGCCTAATAAGGTTCTGATGTCATTGTTTGAGATTTTAATTTGCTTCTTCACCAACTGTCCTTTTTTCTATGAATGAGGAAAATTTGTTCTTATATTTAAAATCATATTCTGTATCAATATCACAGAATCCGTGTTTTATCAGGTGAGCATTGATAAAAGTCTTGTTTTTCATATATACATATGCCATCAAGACATTATCGGTGTCGTATTTTACAGAATCGAATCTTAAATAAACCTGTCTCTTTAAAATCTTCCTTGATAAAAATTCCATTGCCTGCTTTTTTCTATAGTTTGGCTTTATACCGAGCAGCCTGACATGAAGACCGTTGGATAATTTGATTAAATCAGGAGCAATTAACTCGGAAACGGTAAAGTATTCTCCATTTTTGTTGCCATTACCTTTATCCTCCATACTGATTTTGGAGCCAAAACTTAACTTTTTGGGATCAACTTTTTTGTCAAATGTAACAGGGTCATGGAAAACATATCCGAGTTTTTCAATTTCTCTTTTCCAATCAACCTCTTTTCTTTTCTGTTCCTTAACAACAAAGTCATATTTATTGTACAGGGGCAGTTCATTATTGCTTATCTTATCTTTAATGACCGGAATAAATTCCTTATTGATTTCATATCCTACGGAACTACGATCAGTCATTATAGCTGCATAACTTGTGGTCCCACTTCCTAAAAAAGGATCCAATACAGTTTCTCCCACAAAGGTGAACATTTCAATCAACCGTTTGGGTAGTTCTGCCGGAAACATAGCGATGTGTTTGTCCTGCCTTACACCGTTGAAATACCAGTGACCTGAAAAATACTCTTTCCATTTCTCCTTGTCTATCCTTGATTGCTCCTTAATCTCCGCAGGCACCGGTGGAGCCTTTCCGGGTTTTTTGAATAACAGAATAAACTCGTAATCTATTTCGATGATTCCGTTTCTTGGAAACGGATACGAACCCATTACACTTGCCCCGCCTGTAGTATTCATTGTTGTCTTCTTCTGCCAGATAATGGCTCCCATATAATCAAAACCAATCGTTTCACAAAATTTAATTATTTCAGTCCTGATTGGAATTACCTTGTAGCGTCCATAATAGACTGATCTTGCAAATTGATCTCCAATATTGATAGCCATCCTGCAGCCAGGATTCAAAACCCTAAAACACTCTTTCCAGACAAGATTGAGATTATTTATATAGTCTTCGTATGAGTCATTAAAGCCGATTTGCTCCTCTGAACCATAGTCTTTCAGTTGCCAGTAAGGAGGGGACGTAACAATTAAATGGGCAGACGAACCTTCTATGTCGTCCATTCTTCTGGAATCACCTATTATACAGACGTGTTTTGTCTTCATCTCTCTCTTACCTATCAAATACCGGGAGAAGTTGCTCCTTAAAAATATCTGCAAATGGCTGCATTTCTAACAATCGACTCCGGAACATAATTGTTTCAAGTTGATATTGAGAATCCCTTGGGTCAGCCCTGAATCCGGACAAACAATCGAATACCAACTGCCTTAAGCCCTTCGTTTATCAGACAAAAACAGGAAATTTATCATCATATAATAAGCGATTAAGCCTTTATTTGCAATAGGGCAGAGGGGAAAGCGCAAAGCGCATAGAGTATAGCGAAAAATTCAGGATAAGGCTGTCTTCATCGTCAGGATTCAACACCGACCTCAGCCTTTACCTTTGGTAAACCCGGGATAAAAAGCAGCCTGTCCCCTTTTTAATCTCTGTGTGGAGAAAACGCGTCACGTCTTCAATCCTTTCCATGGCTGTCGATCGCCTGTCCCTGAGATGTATGGGTACACCCGGCCATCAGGCCGGACAAGCTCATTTGTTCGGATATCCGATCATGAGGAATCAAGAGATACGTCCATGGCTTGCCGCCACAAGTCTTTGCGTGAACTGTTGCATGTTCACACCAGACGGCGGCCGCATCAGCCTTTGACTGGACAACATCGTCTGAAACTTCGGAGGCGCGCTTGGGCTCGCAGAGGAATTTCCCGGCTGTAGTCTCAACGACAAAATCCGGTTCATACGATTCATCGTGGCTGTAGTGAATCCGAAAATCGCCCTTAGCGGGTTTGAACCACTTGAGGATATTTTCATCGTTTTCGAGGATTACCGCAAAACGCCGCTCCGGATCGGAGTCAAACTTCTGTACCGGATACAGACATTTCTGAAAGCCGCCGAAAAGCATCGAACCAATCCGGTTTTTCTCGCCGTCCGGGATCGGAGTCCTGAAGTCACGAACCGCTTGATCCACAACGATCGTGTAGTTATTAGAACGCAAGGTCCGAAAACCCTTGGTAACACGCGCCTCATAGGACGCAGCCGTTTCCGCGAAATGCTCCTGCATTTGGGAGTGGATCAGGTTCACCAGGGCTTGCCGGTGGTATTGCAGCACATTCACAACGTCATCTTCTTCGCTCAGGTAGGAGCGCAGGTGTGCAAGGACCTGAGCAGCCAGCTTGTAAAGTAATGCCGCGTGGTCGTCATAACTGATATCATTGAAATCGATCAACCCGCTCACCAGGTAATCTTCCGGCCGCCTCTCCTCGACCACACCTGATCCATCGTGTAGCCTGTACCTTTGCATGTCATGCAGGTGCTGGATTAGAATGTCCTGCGCTACGGGTTGCTGGTTGATGTTCCTGGTGTCCAGATCGAAATCTTTGTATCCGGCTATCACCTTGCCTTTAGGCACTACCACAATTTTCGGAATGTCAATGGACATTTTCTGATATAACTCCACGGTTTTCTTCACGACATTTGAGACGGTATCTTTGCCGAGACTGTCATACAGGAGTCCAAGCCCGGGCCGGGCGATCTCCTCAACCTTCCTGATGATTTCCTCCTGGGTCTCCGCATCCTGAAGTTGCCTGCTGCTGCTCAGTCCTTCAAATTGCCGGATAACCTGAAACGTTGCCTTAGCCACTTCATGCTCTTCCGGTTTCTCGAAGAGGCTGCGTTCCGGAGTCTTCTCTTTTTCTCCAGCCTTCTGCGGAGATGCAGAGATGATTTTCACAAACTCGGGTTCGACGATCACCGCCTTCTTACCCGCCTCAGGGATATCCTTTCCAATGACCACGCCGGTACGAATGATCGAGTCAGGATCGTTGGCGTGATCAATAATCTCCTGAAACCTGTCGTGTGATACGATGGTCAGTCGATCCACAGCCGGAACTCCCACCCGTTTGCCATAGGGCAAACGCAGCCCCCGGCCGATGGACTGCTCCACCAGGGTCCGGGAGTTTGCTGCACGCAACGGAACAATGGTATAGAGATTCGTAACGTCCCAGCCCTCTTTGAGCATATTGACGTGGATAACGACCTCGACCGGATTTGCCGGATTTTCAACGTTCAGCAACTGCTCGACGACCTCGTCTTTTTCTTCGCCGCGCATGTTCGAGTGGACGGTGATCACCTTGCTCTTATATCTCCCCTCGAAAAACTCGTTAGCTTCCATAACTTTATGCAACATATCGGCGTGCATTGTGTCCTGGGCAACAACCAGCATGAACGGCTTGACGATCGGCTGGTCATTGTTTCGGGCGTACACCTCCAGCTCAACCTTCGTGTTCTCGTGAATCCGAACACCGTCTTCAAGCTTGATCTTCTCCAGGCCTTCAACCGAATAGTTTGCGGCATCGAAGTTCTCCCGTGTGGCCACCGCCGGTTCCTTCACGAAGCCATCGGTCATCGCACTGCTCAGGGGATAACTGTAAATCACATTCTTAAAAGGCTCGGAGCGCCTGCCTTGCTCCACCTGTGGCGTGGCGGTCAATTCCAACCCAAGAATGGGCTTCAACTCGTTTATCGCTCGCACTCCAGCGCTGGCACGGTAGCGATGCGATTCATCCATCAGCATCACCAGGTCGTCCAGCCCGGCAAGGTAATCGAAATAACTCTGTCCGATGTACTCGCTCAAACGCTTGATTCTCGGGCTCTTGCCGCCGCGTACTTCACTGTTGATCTTCGAGATATTGAAGATGTTGACATGAATGGAATCATGATTCCCGAAAAAATCAGATCCTCTGAGACCGCGTCCGCTCTCGTAGTTATCTCCGGTGATGATCTCCGGCGGGTTGACCGCAAACTCGGAGATGCCCTGAAAAACATACTTCGGCGTGTTTGGCGTGAAATCGGCAATCAGCTTATTGTAGATTGTCAGGTTCGGGGCAAGCACAAAGAAATGACGGATGCCCTCGCTCAGGCACAGGTAGCTGATAAAAGCACCCATCAGCCGTGTCTTACCGACCCCCGTGGCAAGGGCAAAGCAGAGGGAAGGGAAATCACGCTCGAAGGCTTCTATGGTCGGAAATTCGGGTTTGATCGTTTCCAGGGCCTTGGTGGTATCGCCGTTTTTCTCAAGGGAGATAATTTCGCACACACGGGCCAGAATCTCCAGCGAATCCCGCTGCGGAGAACGCAGGCTCAGGCGGTTGCTGATGGCGTTGACGTGTTGAATGCTCATTTTGAACCATCCTTTTGTTTTAATTCCTTGGCAGCTTTCTCCAGTTGTTTGATGGTTTCTGCTTCGCCGATAGATTCTTTGTATGCACGACGACGAATTTCAAACCGATCGTATTCCGCTTTTGCGTGTCTTTCGGCAACCCGCTTGCTCACCTTGCCCGCATTGGGAAGCACATTACGGTCATTAAAGCGTAAAAACTCATCAAGTTTTTGCTCCCAATCTTTCATAAAAACCTGCTTGCGTCGTTTGGCCTGATCTTCAGCAAAATCCAGCCACATCACCACAATTCGGTTCAGCTCGTCTATTTCCTCTTCATTAAGGTAGTTTTTGGCTGTGGTGACATCGGTTTTGCGTACTTCTCCCACCTTCCAACTGGTGAGGCCCATATTAGGGAACAGATGATCAGCGCGTGACTGAATCAGTTCGGAGGCGGTCATACCGGTAGCGGCAAAATGAAGCTTGTTCTGAATGATGCTGAAGAACTTTGTGGTTTCGTTCCATGACGGATCATAATCGCCCGCCATGGCGAATATTTCTTTCACCCGCAAATACATCCTCCGTTCGCTGGCGCGAATGTCACGAATACGGGCCAGCATCTCATCGAAATAGTCGGGAACAGCGGAACCCTTGACCGGCGGATTTTTCAGCCGCTCATCGTCCATGACAAAGCCCTTGATAATGTACTCTTTCAACTGCTGGGTGGCCCATATCCGAAAGCGGGTGGCAATCAAGCTTTTCACCCGGTAGCCCACCGAAATAATCATGTCCAGATTGTAAAAATCCAGCTCACGCCGAACATTCCGCTTCCCCTCCCGGCGAACCGACAAGAATTTCTTGTGAGTTGCCTCCGGGGTGAGTTCCCCTTCCTCAAAGACATTCCGAATATGCTGGCTGATATTCTGCTGGGTGGTTTGAAACAACTCAGCCATCAAGGGCTGTGTCAGCCAAACGGTTTCATCCTGTAGCTGCACATCAAGCCTCACTTGCCCGTCCTCGGCTTGATAGATAAGGACTTCCCCTGTCGGGCCACCTTTTTCGTGATTTTCGTACTTGCTCATTGGTCACCTTCCATGTCAAACAGCGCGGTCTGGTCCGCTTTACCCTTACCAAACTTCCGCAGAGGCTTCACAGATGTTTCCTCTTCAACATTCCGAACCGGAAGGTTCTCAACCTCCAGGCTGTAATCGTCATGGCCCCACTCGCATTTCTTCAAAACCGCCTTGGGTATCTTCTTGATGGTAAGGTTGGGAAAGCGGCTCGGGTCACACCGGAAGGCAGAGCAGCAGATGAGCAGGCTGCGCTCCGGCCCGACCTCATCGCTGAGACGGACCAGCATATCCCTGCTCATAAACTGAGTCGTCACGTAAAGAAAATCCGTCTCCGTGCTCTTGCCGTGAATCCAGTAGACATCCTCACTGGGTGCGTACTCAAAGCCCTCCAGCTTGCACATGGCCTCGGCCAGCATGGCTGCGTTGAAGTCGGAATTGATGACCGGGTTACCCCATTTGTCTTTGACGATAAGCGACGGCCCCAACCGGTAGTAACGGAAACCGCCGCCGCCTTTCCAATTGACGGCCTTAGTGATGCCGCCGGGATCTTCGCCGTCGATAACTTTTTTCAGGCGGGGAATGATGTGGGTGTGACAGTGTTCTCCCAACTCCACCATGATCCAACGTCGGCCCATCTTGTGGGCGACTGCGCCTGTCGTGCCGGAACCCGCAAATGAATCTATCACCAAATCACCTGGATTCGATGCTATTTCGATTATCCGGCCTATTAGTCTTTCAGGCTTTGGGGTATTGAAGGGTTCTTTTTCCGGGAATAACGCTAACTGCTCTTTCTTAGCCTCCTGATTGTTTCCGCTACTCGTATGATCCCACCATGAATCAGGCACGATGCCCTGCTGAACTTCGCTCAGGAATACCTTAATCCGAGGCGTTCTGTCTCCTTTCGCTCCAAACCACAGTCGATTTTCCGCTATCAACGCCTCAGTACGGTCCGGCAAACCGTTCCAATGCCGTCCCTGTGGTGGATTGGCTTCACCGCCTGCAGGTTTTGCAATTGGATATCGATAAGCTATCCGACGCTCTGCGTCTTCTGATTGAACAGAATAGGCCACACTCTGCCATGGCCCCCTAGGATCATTGTCAGGATTTTTGAAAGCTTTAGTCTGGTCTTCTGATCTGGAGAGTAAGTTCCTTTTCCATTTCCCAAACTCTTTGGCATATACAAGAATAGTATCATGGCTACTAGAAATTAAAGCCTTGTTCTTCCGCGCAAACACCTTCTGCCATATGACACTTGAAACGAAATTCACTCGCCCAAAGATTTCATCAAGCACTATTTTGCAGTAATGAACCTCGTTATCATCCAACTGTAGCCACAGCGATCCATCCATAGAAAGCAGACGATGCAAAAGTTCAAGGCGATCACGCATTAACGTTAGCCATAGCGAATGCTCAACACCATCATCGTAGTGTTCAAAAGCACTGCCTGTGTTGTAAGGAGGGTCTACATAGATACACTTAACATTGCCCGCAAACTCTTGCTCCAACGCCTTGAGCGCCAGCAGATTGTCGCCGAAGATCAGCCTGTTGTCGAAGATGTCGTTTTCACTATGACGTTGAGCCGCGTGGTAGGACTTCTCCTGGTCCTCGATCAGGATGCGAGGCTCCAGCTTGGGCCGAACATTCTTTCCGATCCAGGTTAATTCTAATTTTATTTTTTTCTTTGACATTACTGGTATCTTTTATCGCTGAACACGTGCACGTACTCGCTCCTGCAAGCGGTTGCGAAGTTGCGTGAAAAGTCGGGCGCTTTCGTTTTCTCGGTCACGAAAACACACTACAAGTGCATACGGCTCTTCTATGTTTGTCAATCCTTCACCCCACGGTTGGTCGCTACGAGTAACGATCACAAACAAGCGCTGATTACGGAGTTTTGATCGGGCATTAAGTTGTCTGAAACACCATGTAGCATTTTGCACGGTGCCCTTGGATCGTATAGTCGACCCCAGGCTTGCGCCCGATAACTCCGGGATACTCTTGTATTCATCTTTAGGAGTAGCTCTGTTGAACATTTGTGTAACCTGATCTAAGTCTGTCGCTGTCACTAACCGGAATTCGATACGCGATGCCTTATAATCGATACGCGTGGATCGCACAGGCGGCAAATAAGCCAGCGCCACAGTAAGTTCACGCTCCCGTCGGCCTGAAGTGATGAAATCATCTGGCACAGGAACTTCATAGAAATGGTGCCGTTTATCTCTGAGTGTATCCTCGGCAATCAGTGTGACATCGTTTTCAATCGAGCGGAGCAATGCACGATCATCTACCTGACCATAGCCACATATTTGCCTGAGTTTATCAGCATCGGGTAACAGGTTGGTGCAAGACGCAGGGATTACAGCATGTGATACCAGTAAGGCCCTAACAAGATTTACCCCGGATTCGGGGTTTTCTTTGAGTAGCCGTGCACATAGGTATGCAATATGCGGAGCAGCAAAACTGGTTCCACACTCTTCGCCGAACAATCGCCCTACCGCAAACTCCCTATTTGTCGATAACTCCCCCAGGCCTTGTTCAACAATACGAAAACCAGCGCGAGTGCTGACCGCCCAATTACCACCATACGCAACCAATTCCGGTTTAATAGCGCCTGCCAGTGATGGACCACGACGGGTAAAGGGCGACGGTTGATTATGTAACGCGATTGGCACCTCCGCGGGATCATCGGGATAGCGCTGGCTGTTGAAATCCCTGTCCCAGCGCGCAAGACTGCCTACAGTCAGAACATTCAGCGCCGTTGCCGGATCGATAAGTGACCAGTCATCATTGGTTAGATAGTCAGGGTACCCATTCCTCCAGTCCTGACCGTTTTGCTGATTCGGTGATACATTCCCTGCCGGAACAACAAAGACCACACCGAGTTCTCGTGACAAGCTATCCAGTGTAACCGCCAGACCCCGAACATGTCCTTGACGATAGGGTTTGCGAAGATCACCGAAAGAAAGATTGAATATCCGGCAACCATACTCCTGATTAAAGTACCTGACCGCTTCGTTTATGTGGTTTTCTACAAACCCGGTCTCGTTGACATTATCATCATCGAGAATGCGAGCGCTGAACAGGCGGAACTGGGGTATGAAAGCCCCGGTACGCAGGGTTTCCTCGACATCCCCATAAAGCGCCAATCCCGCGATATGTGTACCATGCCCGGTTCCATCTGCATCGGGCATACCGGGTATAAAACTCTGCGCTTCACCCATTGCCGGCCCCAGCAGGGGATGGCCAGTTGCAACGCCACTATCAAGGATCGTTATGCCCGGAGCATTATCAGGAGGCTGGGGAACTGGTGGCAAATCAGAGATCTCAGTGCCAAATAAGTCCATATCCAGGCCATAACGCGGCGGTAAATCGACAGTACGCACATCCCGGTGATGCAATAGTAGATCGGCTTGTTTCCTGTTAACGCGAAGACGGTTGAGCAGCAGGCCGGGTTGATTTACAGAATCGAGCTGCTCTATCCCGTTTTGCTGCAACCAGCCCTCAAATGCCTGTCGTAATTTACCGCTTTCAGCCTGCGTAGCCAATGGCCACAACTCAACATCTATCACAAATTCTTCGGTATCGGGAAATCCTTCCTGCGTTAGCGCCCAGCCGCTACGGTCTTCAGCCTTCCATCCATCAACACCTTGCAGGGCATAGATGAAAGTTCGGTTGGTCGGTTTTCCACCTTCTGCCAGAGTGCTCAAACGGGCTTCGAACTCTTCAACAGCCGCTTCACTTGCAAAAGCCAGGATGATTGTTTTCTCTTCCTGACTTATCAATTCGATACCGCGTGCAAGGCGTCGAATGTCATCCGGGTTAAATCCCGGCTGCACTTCGAAACGGAACAATCTGCGCTCATCGAACCCACCAATATCTTCTTCCGCTTGTTCCTGTGCTATATGGAAAGAGTCCTGAAGCTTATGTGCGTGCTCCAGAGGATCTTCGGGGACCTTAAACCTGGGTGGTGGTTTAGACCTACGCTTATTGATCGGTTCTTCACGAGAAATTCTCAAGTGAGGATAATTTTCATCCATGAATGATTACGCTCCTGCTACACGCTGGCGCCGTGCACCCTCACGAATAACGGCCGCTTTTATGTGCCGCTCACACAGAAACTCATGTTTAGCCAGCACCATATCTTTTATTGCGCGACGCAGGACCCGCTCAATATCTGCGTGGCTCGTGCCCTTGAATAGTTCAAGCAATTTAGTGGACTCCAACTCGAAATCACGGCGCACCCCGCGAAGTTTTATTTCCACCAAACAACGGATCTGCTCCATATTGGGAAGGTCGAATACAAGTACTTCTTCAAATCTGCGCCATACCGCCGAATCCAGAATTCCTTCATGGTTAGTAGCAGCAATCAGTATGCTCTGCCCTTGGTAATCATCCATCATTTGCAAGACCGAATTGACAACACGCTTGAGTTCACCATGCTCTGCACTGTCGGAGCGCTCCTTAGCGACTGCATCAAACTCATCAAACAGCATGACCATGGGCATAGTGGAAGCAAAATCAAAGACTTTGCGGAGGTTTGCCGCTGTTTCGCCTAAATAAGATGAAACAACACTGTCAATCCTCACAACGGCCAGTGGCCTTCCAAGTTCGCTGGCCAGAATTTCCGAGGTCAAAGTCTTGCCGCATCCCGGTGGGCCACAGAAAAGTAATCTATCCGCAGGTTCCAACCCATAACTGCGTAGTAAATCCTCGTGATGATGCTCCGCAAGAATCTCGTCAAACTGAGCACGATTTTCTTCTGACAAAACGACATCTTCCAACCTGCGTGTCGGCTCCTTCATCGCAAGCAAGGGCAAGCCGCGTTCCTTGTCGGACGGGACGTTGTTTTCTCCAATATTGCGGTAGGGTCGTGGCCGACCGTAGAGTATCTTTTCCAGATCATTCGCCAATAGATGATGCTGTTTGGCGCGCTCCTCCCGGATGACCTCTTCCGAAACGCTGCGGAATGCGTTCAAATTGCCCTCCGCACCTGATTTTATTAACTGTCTCAATAACTTGCCACTCGCCATAGCTCACCTCCTCACGCCATTTTTAACCTTATTGAATTATAACCCAACATACCCCAATATGTTCACGCATGGTCTTTTCTCTGTACATAAAAAAACACCGATTTGTGCGTATCCCTAAAGCATAGGTTCGGAATCCTTCGTATCCTGATTATTAGCCATTATGTCGATCCTCCTCGCTGCTATCCGGTCCCTCTATCAAGGTAAGCCCCTCAATCTCCTGCAACGTCTTTCCCGCAATGCCCTGCAAATCCCCATACATCCCGACCGTTGCCTGCATTACTCGATTGATCTGCTCGTCCCGCTTGGCCCATTGTTTCATGATGGCCTTTCTTTCCTTGTCGAGATCTCCCTGCATGGTGGAAAACGCCTCGACAATGGCTTCCACGCGCTGACGGAAGCGCGGACCGGTGAGATACTGGTAGATCATTTCCGTTTTGGTTTGTTGGCCTTCATTGGACTTCCGGGCCAATGCCACCTCGATCAGAGACTGGCGCAGGATTGCCGCCACGGGTAACGTAGAACGTGGGTGAGTCACCCAGACACCGTCTATTGTTTCAAACGTCTCCACATCTTTCGGCAATGCCTAGCTGATGATAACGGCAATTTCAGCTTTTGCAGTGCGCTGATCCTTGCGCAGTTTTGGTAACCAGGTATCGCTCCAGTTTTTGGTGCGCTTGGATTCCCACAGGATCGTACCGCTGTGCTGTCCGTTTGCACCGACAACCCGTTGAACGACATCGCCGCCGAATTCACCCTTTGGGACCGGTTCGATGGTGTCGAACGGAAACTTGCTGCGCAACAGGTCCTCAAGCTCCAGTTCCTGCACTTCACCCTGTAATTGCTGCGAACCTTGTTCTGCGCGATGTTTGAGCTCTTCAATCTTTTTCTGCATAGAAGCAATGGTCTGGTCTTTCTCCGCGACCTTTAATTTCAGTCCTTCTTCGGCCTCTTTTTTCGCCTGCTCGCGGGTTGCCGTCAAGCCTTCCTGCACACGTTTTTCGATGGTCAAATCCATTTCACGTTTGGCATCATCCAGCTCTCGTTGTTTCCTGATCAGCTCGGCCTGTGCTTTTTGTGCTTCCGCGAGCTTCTCGTTGCGGATTTTAAGCACCTCCTCCAAATCGGCCAATTCTCGTGTCTTTTGTTCCAGGTCAGTTGATACCGCCAGTTTGGCCTTCCTGGCCTCTTCGGTTGAAATTCTTGCGCGATCCTTTTTCAACTGCTCTTCAACCTGGCCGGCTATCTTCTCATCAAGCTTGTTTTTGGTCTCGTCTAACTGTTTTTCCTTTTCACGAATGGCCTGTTCACGTTGAGCAATATCGCTGTCTTTCTGCGCGAGTTGCTGCTTGAACTGCCGGCGGGTGGACTCAATCAGAGGAGCGGCCAGAGACTCGGTGAGCTTGATCTCCGTTTTGCAGTTGGGGCAGATGATTGTTGGTTCCGTCATAGCAACTTCTGGACTTTCATTGCATTTATGATCTCATACCTGTCGCCAAAAAGGATATTCTTGGCACATTCCAGATTGATTCGGCAGCAGTCAGCGTTGCTGGGTAGAGGAAAGGTCATCTTGTGCATGAAATACCTCCTATTCTTCTTAAATGAATCACTTTTCACAGCAACTGTTTTTTAAGTCCTCTGTGGATTTTACTCATCATTCACTAATGCCTGCCCGGTAGAGCGTTTGAACTCGACACGCTCGGACTCGCCGCCGAAAACCGGGTCTTTCAGTTCATGGACATTCATACGTTTCTATCCGTATTCGGAGTCATTATCCATCCCGGACATCTCTCCCTTGTGTGCACAACTACCCCATCATGCACAAATTCTCCCGCACTTGCTTATTCTGTTTGAGTAAACAGTTTATAATACCTTAAGTTGAGGGGTTAATAGAAAGAACAAAGGAAAGGAACACACCCCTGCACCCCTCTTGATAGAGGGGAAAATACAGGCCTTGCAGATAAAGGGCGGAACGAGGTAAGGGGCGGTCTGCAAGATAGTGAAAAACAGTTATGAGAAAGCAGGAAGTGTGCAACTCCCCTAAAAAGAGGGATCAGGGGGTGTGTGAAGGGGCAGGAGATATGTAAGATGGGATGAACAGTAAACCAAACGCATGATTAAAAAAACACAAGACCAGCCTTTATAAATTCCGCTTTAACTCCTTAAACAACTTGTCCTTTTCACACGCTCCTCTCCAGTCACATTCTGTACAGTATAAAGAAAACCATACCGGAAATATTCCGGGCATCTTTCCCCTGAGAGTCTGCCATTTGATCCTGCTGCCGGGTGAAAGGCCGAGGAGTTCGAGTGCCTTTGAATCCATATCCCGAATCTCTTTATCGGCGTTCCCGTTATACTCACACCTGCCCTCTTTAAGCCAGGGACAGTGCGTGCATATATCGTCAGCGCCGGAGGAAACCGTGATCTCTTCCTTATCCGTAAGGCTTAGTGTTTCCTTTAGATTCTCGATAAATGCCTCATCGTATCCCTCTCCGTGGAAGAAGCGGAGACAGATGAGGTGGTGTCCTCTCAGTATCGGCATGGGAGCTCTGATATTATTTGATCCTGGATAATGCAAATTCCTGTAAAAAGACGGATAACCTGCTGATGCTTTCCGTCTGTGGCAGGTGTGCGATTATCCTTTTTATATATCCCCTGTCCAATAGCAGGGCGTATGAAGTCCTGAAGTGGAGATCGTATATCCATGAAAGCTGTACAAGCTTGTAATCATTCAGCGACTTGACCTTTGACAGGGGCACCACCTGCTTTCTCAAAAGATATGAAAAGACTTCTTCTGAATATCCGGGCAGTTCAGGCAATCCGATACCTGCTGCCGATGCCCTTTCGGTTTCACTGCTTTCAAAGTACTCAATAAAGACCCGCCAGATGTCCAGTTTGTCTGCATCACGTATTAATTTTAAAAAAAACTCCTTTTCAGGGTTTTTCAACTTCGGAATTGCAAAGGCATTATGAAACTTCACGGCATCTGTAATAATCTCCTGCTCATCCGAAGGAAATTCTTTAAGAAGCCCCTTGCTGGTGATAATCCTTGCCCCAAGCTCAGCATGATTTACCGAGATGCGGTCATTAAATGTCTTGTACTGCGCATACTGTGGAAATCTACCTACATCATGCAGAAGGGCTATAACCTCGGCCACCGGGATACTTGTTTGACCTTGCCTTTCCTCCCTTGCTATCTCTGTAATATTCCTGCATACCTTATACGTATGCCTGATCTTGAGTGAGATATTTTTCCGGTCTTCTTCATTGGAGGTGTAAAATGACCGCGCAAAACGGGAAAACCACTTTCTTAAAGCAGTCAGCCGGGCTGTTGGTGAATGTAGATCAATCATGATATTACACTTCAGAGCCGGGCCATTGCCGTGTCAAGGAGATAGTATGCCTGCTCTATGCTCTCCCATCCCGTCAAGTTGTCTCTCTGGTGACCTGTTACAAAAACATGTGGTTTAAAACTTAATAAGAATAACACAGAATGAAAACAGTTTCAATTTTTCAGATTTTTTTCCGAAATATTTTCTGAAGAGTCTTTTATATTATAATAACTACCTTAAGGTCATCACAACAAAGACGGGTGAGGATTCAAGCATGTGTGAATTTTGCACAAGACACGGGGAAGGTAAAAAGTGGTATGAAAATATCACCAATTATACCGAAGAAGTCTTTTACGAGGTCAATTCCGAAGAGAACCTGAAGAACTTCCTGACAAATCTGCCTCACTCCATGAGGGCAGGTGTGGAGAGGGCTCATAAGTGGAAAAAACGCCTTCCCCGTATTTACAGGCTTATCGCCTATCCCCTTGTTTCAGGGCATTTAAGGAAGACCCATTTCGGACAGATTGTCCCCATCGAAGATATTGAAACCATACTTGCTAATTTCAATTCCGCTGTAAGGCTGCCCTGTGTGTGCCGGAAGGTTACCAGGGGGGAGGACAGGAGGTATTGTTTCGGCATCGGTATGGACCTGACGCTGGTATTTAAAGATGTGCCTGATTTCAGCGATTTTGACAGGGTGTCAATAAGAGAAGCCCTGGAATCCATAAGACATCTCGACGTTGAAGGCATGGCGCATAGTGTCTGGACATTTAACACACCCTTTATCGGCGCTATATGCAACTGTGACAGGGATTGTATGGCCTACAGGTTTCAGGTGGACCTGGGAATCGGCAAGGCCATGTGGAAGGGTGAGTATATTGCAGATATCGATCCCCTGAAATGCAGTGGCTGCAGGGAATGCATCGGCAGGTGCTATTTTGATGCCATCACCTATGACGGAAAAAAGAAGAAATGTTCTGTTAATCTGATGAATTGCTATGGATGTGGAATATGCAGGGTTGCATGCAGACACGATGCTATCACCTTGCTTGACAGGACGGGTATTTCTCAGGTTGCAAATGAGTGGTAACCCTGTTGAATGTCCTGCCCTGAGGCCGCAGCATATCCCCGTAAAAACAGAGAGATTTAGGATATAATTATCGTATGATTATTGTAAGCGCCTGCCTTGCAGGCTTGAATACAAGGTATGACGGAGGCAATCAGGCCGATGAACGGGTAATCGCCCTCCTGAAGGCCGGCATGGCCATCCCTGTCTGTCCCGAACAGCTCGGGGGCCTTCCCACCCCGAGACCAAAGGCGGAAATTCAGGACGGGAACGGCCATGATGTGCTCTCAAAAAATGCCGTAGTCCTGGCTGAGGATGGCACAGACCTGACGGAACAATTTATTAAAGGCGCCTCCGAAGTGCTTAAACTGGCAGAGACGATGAATGTCCAGGAGGCCATACTGAAGGATGGAAGCCCCTCCTGTGGCGTAAATCATATAAAGAGAAAGGGGGAAGAGACCGTTGGCATGGGGGTACTAACAGCGCTCTTCAGTCTCAACGGGCTAAAGGTCAGAAGTAATGATTCCCTTTAAGGACGAAAATCCCACCCGCACATTCCCTTTCTTCACGATTACCATAATAGTCCTGAACGTCCTGGTATTTTTCGTGGAGATATTTCATCCCTCCGGCATGAAAGCGCTGGTCTATAAATACGGTGCCATCCCGCAAAACCTGCTCTCCATGAGTGACAACCAGCATGTACCCGCAATACTGACCATCTTCACCTCCATGTTTATGCACGGGGGATTGCTCCATATCTCGGGAAACATGCTGTATCTGTGGATTTTCGGAAATAATATCGAGGACAGGCTTGGACATTTCAGGTTCCTTCTCTTCTATATGCTGAGTGGAATTGTTGCAGTCTATGCCAATGCCATTGCATCGCCTGGCTCCCAGATTCCGATGATAGGGGCAAGCGGGGCGGTATCAGGAATCCTCGGCGCATATCTGTTGCTTTATCCCCAGGCAAGAGTGCATACTCTAATATTCTTTGGATTTTTTATCCAGATTATCAGGGTACCAGCCCTTATTGTTATAGGGTTATGGGGGGTTATTCAGGTAATCAGCGGCATCATAAGTAAAGGACAGGCGGCACAGGGGGGAGTTGCATGGTTTGCCCATATTGGGGGGTTCCTCTTCGGACTCCTGACAATATACCTCTGGGTACCTGAAAAAAGACGAAGATCTTAGCTTAGTTGCAGGAGGCCCTACTCCTGTGAAGGAGGTAAAACATGGTAGTAATATGCCCCAAGTGCAGGACAAAATTGAAGATTTCAGATGAAAAGGTATCCCCGGACGGCAGCAGGTTTCGCTGTCCGAAGTGTAGCAGTGTGCTCCTGGTCAGGAAGCCGCAGAAAAAGGCAACGGAAATCAACAAAAACCTTGTAATGGTAGCCCATTCTGACGAGGCCGTTGCAGAAAAGGCCGCAAACCTCCTTCGTGCAGAGGGGTATGATGTTATCACTGTCAGGGATGGCATTGAGGCCATGGTCACAGCCCTGAACAGACTCCCCTTTATTGCGATTATTGACGTTGCCCTTCCAAAGATATACGGGTTTGAGGTATGCAGGAAGCTCAAGGGCAGGCCGGAGACAGAGGATATCGGGATTATCCTTGTGCCCAGCGTATATGACAAGAGCAAGTACAAGCGCCCGCCATCCACACTTTATGGTGCTGACGACTATATAGAAGAAGATGAAATCGAGGAAAATCTTATAAGGAAGATTAACAACCTGAAGAAAGAGAAGCCAGGGGCAGAGGAACAGGTCTCTTCACCAATGACGGAAAAAACGGAATCTCCGTCAGCGACAAAACCACTGTCTGACGAAGGGATTGAGAGGGCAAGGAGATTTGTTCGCACAGTCCTTTCCGACATCTTTATTTACAATCCCGAGAGGGTTAACGAGGCCATCGGGTCAGGGACCTTCCGGGAGGTCTTTAAATCTCAACTCACGGAGGGGGTTAAGCTTTATCAGATGAGGATAGCTCAGGAAGTCAGGGATAAAGGTGACTTTTTCCAGGAGGAGATAGAAGAGTTTATAGAAAGGAAGAAAAAAGAACTGGAAGGTTAAAAATCCGATATCAGGAGCTTTTTCCTGGAATTTCGAGATATTCAGCATTCAAGAGGAATATTTTACCTTATGTGCCCTTGCCTATTAAGTCCTGAAATGAGTATATTAGCACTCAACAGAAGTGAGTGCTAACAAAACAGGTGCTTTATCAGGGTTGAGAAATCATGATGAAGTATTTTGGAGTTCCCAATATGAGGCGAAGCCTCTAAAACCAAAAAACCATCAAGAAAGGAGAGGTGTCTATGAAGTTCAAGCCATTGAAAGACCGGGTATTTATCTCTTACACAGAGGACGTTGAGAAGACTCCAGGAGGCATTTATGTGCCTGAAACCGCAAAGGAGAAGCCCCAGAGGGGAAAGATTGAGGCTGTTGGTTCCGAGGTCAAGGAGGTCAAGGTTGGTGATGAGGTAATGTTTGACAGATACTCAGGCTCCAAGATAAAGATGAACGGTTCAGAGTACCTGATCATCAAGGAAGAAGATATTCTTGGAATAGTTGAATAACCGGGTTTAAAATCCAATCAATCCAGGGATTACGCAGACAGAATTTTCTAAAATTAAAGGAGGATTAAGGGTATGGCTGCAAAACAGTTGTTTTTCAATGAGGAGGCAAGACAGGCTATCCTTAGAGGTGTTACGCTTCTAACAGACGCAGTAAAGGCAACACTGGGACCCAAGGGAAGAAATGTGATAATTGACAGGAAGTTCGGCGCACCCACTATCACAAAAGACGGCGTAACCGTGGCAAAGGAGATTGAACTCAAGGAGCCCTTTGAGAATATGGGGGCACAGCTCGTCAGGGAGGTAGCTTCAAAGACCTCTGACGCAGCAGGTGACGGTACAACCACTGCAACGGTCATAGCCTATGCACTTTACAGAGAGGGAATGAAGAATGTCACCGCCGGTTCAAACCCCATGGACCTCAAGCGGGGAATCGAGAAGGCCGTTGAAGCGGCAGTTGAAGAACTGAAGAAGATGAGCAAACCTGTACAGGACAAGAAGGAGATAGCACAGGTAGGCACGATCTCGGCAAACAGTGACCCTTCAATCGGTGAGCTTATTGCCGATGCAATGGACAAGGTGGGCAAGGATGGCGTCATAACCGTTGAAGAGGCAAAGAGTATGGCCACAACACTCGATATTGTTGAGGGCATGCAGTTTGACAGGGGTTATATCTCACCTTACTTCATAACAGACCCCGAGAGGATGGAGTGCAGTCTCGAGGATGCCTATATCCTGATTCACGACAAGAAGATATCAAGCATGCGTGACCTGATCCCCCTGCTTGAGCAGATAGCAAAGATGGGCAGGCCCTTACTTATTCTTTCTGAAGACGTAGATGGTGAGGCCCTTGCAACCCTGGTGGTCAACAAACTCCGGGGCACACTGCAGATCTGCGCTGTCAAGGCCCCTGGCTTTGGAGACAGGAGAAAGGCCATGCTTGAGGATATAGCCATACTTACGGGTGGTACCGTAATCTCGGAAGACCTCGGCATGAAACTTGAAACCGTCAAGATCAACGACCTCGGCCGTGCCAAGAAGATAACCGTTGACAAGGAGAACACCACCATTGTTGAAGGTGCAGGAGATACTTCAAGTATCCAGGGCCGCATCAAGCAGATAAAGACACAGATGGAAGAGACCACCTCGGATTATGACAGGGAGAAGCTCCAGGAGCGTCTTGCAAAGCTGGCAGGCGGTGTTGCCGTTATCAATGTAGGCGCTGCAACCGAGACCGAGATGAAGGAGAAGAAGGCCAGGGTTGAAGACGCATTACATGCAACAAGGGCAGCTGTTGAAGAGGGAATTATCCCTGGCGGCGGAGTGGCACTCCTTAGATGTATCCCTGCCATAGATGCTCTCAACCTTGAGGGTGACCAGCAGGTTGGAGTAAGCATAGTCAGGAAGGCCCTTGAAGAGCCGATCAAGCAGATCGTAGTCAACGCCGGTCTTGAGGGAGCGATAATCGTTGAAAAGGTAAAGGATTCAAAAGACTTAAACTACGGGTTTGATGCCCAGGATGAGAAGTTCACGAATATGATAGAGGCAGGGATTATCGATCCCACAAAGGTGACCAGGACAGCATTACAGAATGCCGCCTCTGTGGCATCCCTTATGCTGACCACCGAAGTTATGGTTACGGATATTCCTGAGAAGGAAGCTCCTGGCATGCCTCCAGGTATGCCTCCCGGCGGCGGAATGGATATGTACTAAAAAGTTATACGAGAGAGGGAAAAAACAGGCAGGGGCTGTTAAAGCCCCTGTCTGCTTTTATACACAATCTTTCTCCTTGTGTTATCCTTATAAATGCACATGTTTGCCAGGTTAAAGAGTTCCATTATCATATGCTCCCTTCTCTCAATAGTAACCTTTGTTATCTATTCATTCCTTAATATTCTGGTCCCGCTGAATCCAAAAAAGCCTGTAGAGGTATATGTGAAGAAGGGAATGACCTTTTCTGAAACCGTTCAGAAACTTCAGGAAGGGGGGCTGCTAAGGGATAAGAATATCGTCCTTCTTGTTGGCAAGATAACCCGTATTGACAGAAAGATAAAGACGGGCCTCTATGAATTCAGCGGCCCTGTATCACCTCTTCAAGTAATTAATGCCCTGTTATCAGGACGGGTCGTGGAATTTAAAGTGACCATACCCGAGGGGTATAATGTCTGGCAGATTGCAAGAGCCCTTGATGCATCAGGTATTATTACAGAGGAGGATTTTTTCAGGTTTGCCTACAACAGGGAGTTCCTTGACAGTATGAATATTGATGCGCCGTCAATCGAGGGGTATATTTTTCCTGATACCTACAGTTTCCCAAGAGGTATGCCCCCGCAGGATGTACTGAAAAGACTGGTCTCCGGGATGAGGAGACATTTTACCGCGAAAATGAAGGACAGGGCGGAAGAATTGGGCCTTTCGGAGAGAGAGGTGCTGACCCTTGCCTCCATAATTGAAAAAGAGGCCAGGGTTGATGACGAGCGCCCCCTTATCTCGGCGGTATTTCACAACAGGCTGAAAAGGGGAATGCCCCTACAGGCAGACCCGACAAGCATTTATGGCTTCAAGAATTCGTCCGGAGTCATCACGACCAAAGACCTGAAGAGAGAATCTCCCTATAATACATATGTCATACCCGGACTTCCACCAGGCCCCATTGCCTCTCCGGGGTTGAAGTCAATTATGGCAGCCCTCTATCCGGCAGATGTGCCGTACCTCTTCTTTGTCTCTGACAATAATGGAGGGCACCGATTCTCCGCAACAGAGGCAGAGCACAGAAAGGCCGTTAAGTTGTACAGGGCGGTGAAGCAGGGCAAGTAAAGACTTGGTTATGGTTACAAATACAATATGATTAAGCGCAGGAGAACAAGAAAGATATTTGTGGGCCCGGTTCCTGTTGGTGGAGATGCGCCAATCTCTGTGCAGTCCATGACAAAGACCGACACCAGGGATATAAAGGCCACGGCAAGACAGATAAGGGGTCTTGAACGGGCGGGGTGCGAGATCATCCGGCTGGCTGTACCGGATATTGAAGCTGCAAGGGCAATCGGAGGTATTAAAAGACAGGTAAGCATTCCCGTGATAGCAGACATACATTTTGACTGGAGACTTGCCCTTGAGTCAATAAGTCAGGGTGTAAGCGGGTTGAGGATAAATCCCGGCAATATTGGTGCAAAGTGGAAGGTAAAAGAGGTTGTTAAGGCCGCTGGAGACCATGGTGTGCCGATAAGGATCGGGGTAAACTCGGGTTCCCTTGAGAAGGATATCCTTAAAAAGTATGGCCGTCCAACACCTGAGGCACTTGTTGAGAGTGCGGCCAGGCACATAGAAATACTTGAGAACATGGACTTCAGGCTCATAAAGGTATCGTTAAAAGGCTCGGGAGTTCCCCTTACCGTTGATGCATACAGGTCTTTTTCCAAAAGGTTTGACTATCCCCTCCATATAGGGATCACAGAGGCCGGCCCCCCGCCTGTCGGGGTTGTCAAGAGTGCTGCTGGTATCGGCATACTCCTTAATGAGGGGATAGGCGATACGATAAGGGTCTCTCTTACTGCCCCGTCCAGGGAGGAGGTAGAGGTCGCATATGAGATACTGAAAGCCCTTGACCTGAGACAGCGGGGTGTAAATATCATCTCCTGTCCCACGTGCGGCAGGTGTAATCTCGACATAATAAGGATTGCAAAAAGGATACATAAAAACCTCAGCGGGGCTTCGTCTCCCCTGACCGTGGCGGTTATGGGCTGTGTTGTTAATGGTCCCGGCGAGGCCCGGGAGGCTGACTTCGGGATAGCCGGCGGCAAGGGAGAGGGAATTGTATTCAAAAAGGGAAAGGTTATAAAGAGGGTGAAGGAAGAGGAGTTGATAGATGCCCTTATGGAAGCGGTTGAGGAGGATTCAGGGTGGAGGTAATCAGAAATTCACGGGTAATGCAGCAGACTGTAAAGGAGTATCTTCACAGGGGCATTTCCATCGGTTTTGTTCCAACCATGGGCGCACTCCATGAGGGACACCTGAGCCTTATCCGCAGATGCAGGGAGGAAAACGATATCTCGGTGGTGAGTATCTTTGTTAACCCCTTGCAGTTTGGACCATCCGAGGACCTCAGCAGCTATCCCCGGAATATGGAGGATGATATGGCTGAGTTAAGGAAGGCGGGGGTTGACATCCTCTTCATGCCCGGGGTTGAAAATATCTATCCCGAGGGTTTTGCCACGCATGTCAATGTTGAGCACCTCTCTGACAGGCTCTGCGGCCATTTCAGGCCAGGTCACTTCAGGGGTGTGGCAACAGTTGTAACAAAGCTGCTGAATATTGCAAGGCCGGCAAGGGCCTACTTCGGTCAGAAGGATTTTCAGCAATTCCTGATTATAAAGCAGTTGGTAAGAGACCTTGATATTGACACTGAAACGGTCATGTGCCCTACAGTAAGGGAGGCGGATGGCCTTGCAATGAGTTCAAGGAATCAATATCTTTCACCTGGGGAGAGAAAGGCCGCAACTGTCATTTACAGGACCCTCTGCGAGGCAAAAAGGCGGGTGATTTCCGGAAAGGTCACATTTGGTGAGGTCAAATCCTTTATGGAAGGCACACTCTCGGCAGAGCCCCTTGTAGAGGAAGTTCAGTATGCCTCTGCTTTTGACGCCGGGACACTTGAAGATATGTCCTCCCTGAATGTTACTATATTCAGGAAAAAGAATATTCTGCTGGCCATAGCCGTCAGGATAGGTAAGACAAGACTGATTGACAACGAACTGGTTGAAATAACCGGAATAAAAGGAGGTAATTAGGGGTAACGGTTGAGACCTGACCTCAATAATTATATATGCTACAGAGAATATTTATACAGATACTGGATAATCCTTTTGAGGATGTAATCTTCAGCGACTCATCGATTGATGAGGCGGTCAATAATCAGGCAATTACCGAGGAACTTCAGAACTCACTGGACTTTCATTACCCAAGCATGGTCCATGTTGAATACATTGACCTCTTCCTTGAGGATGAGGGCAGGTTTATTGAAATACGCGAGATGCTGAGTCACGGGCTGATAACCCTTCCGGTAATCCTTATAAACGGGAGCCCCTTTCTGCACGGGGGGATATCTCATGGCGTCATAATGGATGAGATAGGAAAGCTCCTCTCGTCCGGACCTGTTCATTAAAAGAACGGGATGTACACTTCTCAGCGTTTTTCGTAGAAGAGAAACCTCCACACAGAATATATACCCAGGGCAAGCCCGAGGAGCATAAGTGTTATGGTCCAGGATATACTGCCTGTTTCAGCAAACCTGCGGTCAAGATACTTACCCAGAAAGGTTCCGGCCACAGCAGGTAGGGCGATCATCCAGCCCACCACCCCCAGGGCTGCAACTGATTGCCAGAATATGCCCTTCCCCCTGAACCTCTTCAGTAGCCATGAGTGTGCCTCAACCCTGGAGAGAAATTTTGCCTCCTCTTTGGTGCTCTCCTGCCCCTCCCTATCCTGTTTCTCTTTCAATATCCGCTATCCTCTTCAGGAATGATTGCTGCATCTGCTTCAAAGACCTGTAAAGGGCTTTTTCCCGTTCTGTTATTAACATAAACCTCTCATTGATTATTGCGGTTAATGTGTCAAGGGAATCACCTGATACGGCAGTCCTTGTGCTGAGGGTCGCGGCATTTGATGCAAACCTGAATATCCCCCCGTTTACAGCAATATATCCCTCCTTCTCCCCAATCCTGTAAATTACGACCGATGGTGTAAGGATTGTAATGAATTCCGTATGGTTCGGCAGTATGCCAAAGCTTCCGGTTGAGTCCTCAGCCCTCAGGAAACTGACCTCCTCGTCAAGGATAATGCTCATTGGCGTAACCACCGTGAGGTGGAAGGTCTTCACCTCACAACCTCTTCAATCCCGCCTATCATGTAAAAGGCCTGTTCATCAACGTCGTCATATGTCCCTGAAAGTATCTCCTTACAGCCCCTTATCGTGTCCCGCAACGCTACGTGTCTACCCTTTCTTCCGGTAAAAGACTCTGTGAGGAAGAAGGGCTGGGTGAGAAACTTTTCAAGCTTCCTTGCCCTCGTTACAGTCAGTCTGTCCTCCGGGGACAACTCCTCTATTCCAAGCATTGCTATGATATCCTGCAGTTCATTATACCGTGCAAGCGTCTCCCTGACCTGTCTTGCCACATCATAGTGGCTGTAGCCTACCACATCGGGGTCGAGCATCTTTGACCTTGACTGCAGGGCATCCACTGCCGGATATATGCCCTTTGCCGCAATATCCCTTGACAATATTACCGTTGTATCCAGGTGCGGCATTACTGCGGTTACAGCGGGATCCGTAATGTCGTCAGCCGGCACATAGATTGCCTGGACAGACGTGATGGAACCGGATTCGGTAGAGGTTATGCGCTCCTCAAGTTCGGAAAGTTCAGAAGAGAGTGTTGGCTGATACCCAACCCTTGAAGGCATTCTGCCAAGGAGGGTTGAGAGCTCTGAGCCGGCCTGGACAAACCGGTAGATGTTGTCTATCAGAAGGAGGACATCCTTTTCCTCAGTATCCCTGAAATACTCAGCAATACTGAGGGCTGTCAAGGCTACCCTGAACCTTATGCCCGGCACCTCGTTCATCTGTCCGATAACAAGGATTGAATTCTCCAGCACCCCCATCCGCTTCATCTCCTCGTAAAGTTCATGCCCCTCTCTTACCCTCTCACCAACCCCTGCAAAAATGGAGACACCCGAGTGTATCCGAACTGCCTTGTATATGAATTCAATCAAGAGGACGGTCTTCCCAACACCTGCGCCCCCAAAGAGCCCGACTTTTCCGCCCTTGACAAAGGGGGCAAGAAGGTCAATCACCTTTATGCCTGTCTCATACACCTCGGTTCCGGTTGACTGCTCGGAGAGACGGGGAGATGGTCTGTGAATCGGAAAGGAGAGTTTTGACTTAAGTGGTCCCAGGCCGTCAATGGCAGCGCCGAGCACATTGATTATCCTTCCAAGGGTTTCCCTCCCCACTGGTACGGCAAGGGGGTTGAACGTCCTTTCCACCTTCATATTCCTCCTGATCCCGAATGTGGCACAGAGGGCTATGCATCTTGCCGTTGATGAGCTTAAATGTCTGTGAACCTCGAGTATTAATCTGCTGTCTCCCTCAACAAGGAGGGCCTCATTAATTGCAGGCAGGTTATTGCCCGGGAAGTCAACATCAACAGTGCTTCCTTCTACGGATGCTATAATTCCCATACTTCTAATGATACTATCAGAGAGTATAATTTGCAATTCTCCCGGCCTGTATTATGTACCCCCCCTTCCATTTTATTTGAAATTATGTTATTTTATTTCTAATGGCTGCAAAGATTGGACAACTTTTACTTGCTGCTAACTTAGTAACGGAGGACCAGTTACAGGAGGCCCTTAGCTTACAGAAAAAAGAGGGGGGCAGGCTTGGGTCAAAACTCGTAAAACTCGGCTATCTTACTACGGAAAAGCTTGTCTCTTTTCTCAGTAAACAGTTTGGCGTACCCTCAATAAACCTTTCCGACTATACAATAGCCCCATCTGTACTGAAACTCATCCCGGCAGAGATGGCAAAGAAGTACCTGATAATCCCTGTTGCAAGGGTAGGCGCTACACTGACTGTGGCCATGGCAGATCCTTCAAATATATTTGCCATAGATGACATGAAGTTTATGACCGGATACAATGTTGAAGTGGTGGTTGCCACTGAGGAATCCATTATCAAGGCAATATCAAAATATTACGCGGGCAAGGGAAGCGGCCTTATAAAGAGCAGGACTTCGGCATCTTCATCAATGATTCAGTCACAGGACCTTTCATTAACGGATATCGATGTGGATGATGAAGAAGATGAGGACATTGCGTCGGAGGATTCGCCGACCTTGGATGTGGAAGAGTTTGACAAGATTGTCGGCAGTGCCCTGGACACCATTGAGGCAGTTGATGAGAGGGAAGATGATGAGGTCGTTAGGGAGGTTGAAGCCCCGATTGTCAAGCTTGTTAACGGTATCTTTGTCAATGCCATAAAGGCAGGCGCAAGTGATATCCATATTGAACCCTATGAGAAGGCACTGAGGGTGAGATACAGGATTGACGGTGTCTTGTATTCGGTTATGAACCTTCCGGTAAAGATAAAGAATGCCCTGACCTCAAGGGTAAAGATTATGTCAAAACTTGATATTGCAGAGAGGCGGCTGCCACAGGATGGCCGTATTAAATTAAAGCTGGGCAAGAAGAAGGAGATAGACTTCCGTGTCTCTACCCTGCCCTGCCTATTTGGCGAGAAGACTGTTCTGAGGATACTCGACAAGTCAAACCTCCAGGTAGATATGACCAAACTCGGGTTTGAGAAGGAGCAGTTAAAGGACTTCATGGAGGCCATTGAAAAACCCTACGGCATGGTGCTCGTTACAGGCCCCACGGGTAGTGGTAAGACAACAAGCCTCTATTCAGCGATCAACCATCTCAACAAGCCCGGTGATAATATTATGACAGCAGAAGACCCGGTTGAATATAACTTTCACGGTATAAACCAGGTGCAGATAAAAGAGGATATAGGCCTTACCTTTGCATCTGCCCTGAGGTCGTTCCTGAGACAGGACCCTGATATTATAATGGTTGGAGAGATTCGCGACTTTGAGACCGCGGAGATATCCGTCAAGGCAGCCCTGACAGGTCACCTTGTTCTGAGCACCCTGCATACAAATGATGCACCAAGCACCATAACAAGACTTCTGAATATGGGGATAGAACCCTTTCTGGTATCCTCCTCTGTAATTCTCATGCTTGCACAGAGGCTGGCAAGAAAGATATGTACGCAATGCAAGGTTGAGGAGCAACATTCCGAATCGGCGTTGTTAAAACTCGGGTTTGGTGAAGAGGAAATAAAGGATATCAAGGTTTTTAAGGGTAAAGGCTGTCCGGAGTGTAACAACTCGGGATATAAGGGCAGGGTGGCACTCTATGAAGTAATGCCCGTCAAGGATGAAATAAAAGAACTGATACTCGAGGGTGCCTCTGCACAGGAGCTCAAGAAACTTGCCGTAAGACTTGGAATGAATACACTCAGGAGAAGCGGTTTAAACAAGATAAAAGCCGGGGTTACAAGTATTGAAGAAGTGTTGAGGGTCACCTTTGGCGATTAGATATGGAAAACCTTCAAAATAACACGAAACTAAATATGCGGGAATAAGGAGACGATTCAGTATGGCTACACTTTATGATTTCTTAAAAACCTTGATTGAGCAGGGAGCATCAGACCTGCATATTACTACAGGCAGTCCTCCGAGACTAAGAATTGACGGAAAACTCGCCCCCATTGATCACCCGCCCCTGACCCCTGCCGAGACAAAGACGCTCTGCTACAGCATCCTGACAGATGCCCAGAAGCACAGGTTTGAGGAGCATAACGAGCTGGACCTCTCCTTTGGAGTCAAGGGGGTTAGCAGGTTCAGGGCAAATATATTTATGCAGAGAGGTGCAGTGGCAGGGGCATTCAGGACCATTCCCTTTAATATAAAGACATTTCAGGATCTCGGATTGCCCGAGGTGATCAATGAGCTGGCCAAGAAGAACTCCGGGCTCATTCTTGTCACCGGCCCCACGGGTTCCGGTAAGACCACAACCCTTGCTGCCATGATAGACAGGATAAACTCGGAAAGGCATGAACATATAATAACTATTGAAGACCCTATTGAATATCTGCATCCCCATAAGAGCTGCCTTGTTAATCAGCGTGAGGTAACATCGGATACCGCTACCTTCCATGACGCCCTCCGGTATATCCTGAGGCAGGACCCGGACGTTGTGCTAATTGGAGAGATGAGGGACCTTGAGACTATTTCATCGGCGCTCAGGGTTGCTGAAACAGGGCATATGACCCTTGCCACACTTCATACCAACTCCGCGGCACAGACAATAAACCGTATCATTGATGTCTTCCCTCCCCATCAGCAGGACCAGGTGAGGGTGCAGCTCTCTTTTGTTCTTGAAGGTATTGTAGCGCAGCAGCTCATCCCCAGAAAAGACGGAAGGGGCAGGGCTCTTGCTGTAGAGATACTGGTTCCGACTCCGGCAATCAGAAACCTGATAAGGGAGGATAAGGTTCACCAGGTATACTCAATGATGCAGACCGGACAGGCAAAATTCGGGATGCAGACGATGAATCAATCGTTATACGAGCTTTATGTAAAGGGACATATAAGTTATGAGGATGCACTTGCACGTTCCACAGTGCCGGATGAACTCATTACCATGATGCAGAAAGGCGGTTATATGCCGCAGGAGAAGTATATGGCAGGAAAAAAACGATAAAATAAGGAGGATTTCTGTTTTGAGTAACATTTATAATCCTTGTTTGATTAAGGAGGGGTACGGTGGCTACAGTTTTTCAATGGTCAGGCAAAAACCCGAAGGGTATAATTGAGTCAGGAGAGATGGTGGCCTCTTCAAAGGAAGAGGTGATCGCCAAACTCAGGAACAATAATCTCATACCAACGGCTGTTGCTGAAAAGAAAAAGACAAGAAGTTTGGGTTTTCATATAGGAGGCATCAAGGATAAGGACCTGGTTGTATTCACAAGACAGTTTGCCACCATGATCGATGCAGGTCTGCCGCTTGTGCAGGCCCTTGAGATACTTTCAACCCAGGTAGAAAACAAGTTGCTCGCAAAGACTATCGCCCAGGTAAAGGTGGATGTTGAGGCAGGTTCCACCTATGCCGATGCCCTGAGGAAGCACCCGCGTGTATTCAGTGAACTCTATGTAAATATGGTTGCAGCCGGTGAGTCAGGGGGTATAATGGATACAATCCTCAACAGACTTGCCGCCTATATCGAGAAGGCGATGAAGTTGAAGAAACAGGTTAAGGGAGCTATGATATACCCGGCGGTGGTTACGGCAATTGCAGTGCTTGTAATAGCGGTCATTATGGTCTATGTCGTTCCCACCTTCACCCAGATGTTTGCACAATTAGGGGGGACGCTTCCTCTACCTACACGGATTGTTGTTGCAATGAGTGATTTCCTGAGCGGGATAGGCGGAATTGTTGTGTTGGGTGTTATTATTGCCATAGCTATCTTTATTGTCCAGATAAGGAGAACGGAAAGGGGCAAATACATTACCGACAAGATACTCCTGCAGCTTCCGATCTTCGGAGTCCTCCTGCAGAAAACAGCAATTGCAAAATTTACCAGGACCCTTGGAACACTTGTAAGCAGTGGAGTTCCCATACTTGACGGACTGGACATTACGGCCAAGACATCCGGGAACAAGGTTATTGAAAAGGCGATATACGCGGTAAGATCAGATGTGTCAGAGGGAAAGACCGTGGCTGAACCCCTTATGAAGGCAAAGGTCTTTCCCCCTATGGTAAACCATATGATTGCAGTCGGTGAATCCACCGGCGCCCTTGACTCGATGCTCAATAAAATAGCGGAGTTTTACGATGACGAGGTGGATGCCGCCGTGTCTAACCTTACGTCCATGATAGAACCTCTCCTTATGGTATTTCTCGGAGGTTCTGTTGGATTTATAGTAGTATCAATGTATCTGCCGATATTCAAGCTTATTACCTTGATACAATAATAGCTTTCAGCTATCAGGTTTCTTTCCCTGATAGCTGGTTGGGGGGGTTAAGTGCCTGATAGCTGTTTCGTGAGACCTGATGCCGGCAGAAGAGTTTAAGAGAAAAATCGAGACACTGATATTCCTCCGCCTCTTCTTTGTCACTCTACTGCTTGGCTCCATATTCCTTTTTGACCTTCAGGGCAAACAGTTCTATCAACCCTATCTCTTTTATGGCCTCTTCTTTACCGGCTATGCCCCCTCCATGCTCTATATCTTTCTGCAAAACAGGATTTCAAACAGCATAACAGTCCACCGCCTTATAGCATATGCCCTGTTGACGTTAGACGTGATGGTTGTAGTCTTCCTGATTCTCCTTACAGGCGGGATAGAAAGCTGGTTTTCCTTCCTGCTTATCCTTGTTACAATAGCAGGTTCGATAGTACTTGGCAGAAAGGCCGGCTATATTCTGGCAACATTGGCAAGTATCCTCTATGGACTGGCTATTGATTTACAGTACTATCAGATTATCCCGATTCATTACAATCCCATACTTGAGGAGAAGAATTTCTTTTACAACATGTTTATAAATATTTCAGGATTATATCTTACGGCATACCTCATGGGCTATCTCGTTTCCAGGCTGGAGAAGACCTCGGAGAAGCTCCTGAAAAAGGATATTGACCTGAAGGAGCTATACAGATTTCATTCAGAGGTGATAGAAAACATTCCCAGCGGCCTTTTCAGTCTGGATACCTCAGGTAGAATAGTTTTATTTAACAGCGCAGCTGAAAGGATTACAGGGTTAAAACGTGACAGCGTTATCTACCGGTACAGTAATGAGGTATTTCCATTTTTATCGCTCCCTCCAAAAACAGGCAGGCACGAGGGTGAAATAGTCCGGGACGCAGAGAAAAGGTATATCGGGCTGAGCATATCCCTTAATAAAACCTCCGCAGGAGAGATCCTCGGTTATATCGGAACATTTCAGGATCTGACTGATATCATCAAGCTGGAAGAGGAGATAAAACGGAGGGAAAAGCTTGCAGCCATTGGAGAGCTTTCCGCAAGTATTGCCCATGAACTGAGGAATCCACTTGCATCCATGAAGGGTTCATTCGAGATGTTGAAGGAGGATGTCCTGCCCGAAGAGACAAAGAAACGGCTGATGGATATTGCCATGTCCGAAATGGACAGGCTGAACGCCATTGTCACGGATTTTCTTATATACTGCAATCCAAGGCCGGCAGACATGAAAGGGTTTAATCTCTCGGCAGCAGCAAATGAGGTTTGCGATATGCTTCAGAATATGTCCGACAACATCAGGATAGTCAAAGACATACAGGATGAAGTCTATATGGTTGCAGATGAACAGAAGATAAGGCAGCTTCTCTGGAATCTGACATTGAATGCAGTTGAAGCCGTCCCCGAGGGGGGTGAAGTAGGGATTTCCGTATATACCGACGACAACAATGTCATCCTGAAAGTCTCTGACAGCGGAGCAGGAATACCCGAAGAGAATGTTGAAAAAGTTTTTTATCCTTTCTTCAGTACCAAAAAGAAAGGGACCGGACTGGGTCTTTCCATTGCCTATAGAATAGTTGAAGAACATCATGGTAACATTAAGATATTTTCAGGGAAGGGCAGAAGCACGGAGTTTGTCGTTTCCCTGCCACTGGAAAAGACTGAAAATTAGAGAATTCACGCAATATAGTCTCTCAGAGGTTATAGAGGAAGGAGTTTAAAGGAGCGGGATGGACAAAAGAAAGAAGGAGAAGATACTTATTGTTGAGGATGAACAGGGCATGAACGAGATCCTCAGGATACTGCTTGAGTCCGATGGGTATGAGGTGAGTTCTGCAATGGATGGAGGGAAAGGGATCGAGTTACTCAAAAAAGATATCTTTGACCTCGTTATAACTGATATAAAGATGCCCGGGGTTGATGGTTTCGAGGTCCTCAGAAAGGCAAAAGAGCTCTCACCTGACACGCTTATAATAATGGTCACCGCATTCGGCACAACGGAAAGTGCCATCGAGGCGATGAAACTTGGGGCCTACGATTACATTCACAAGCCCTTCAAGATCGACGAGATAAGGATTGTTGTAAACAAGGCCCTTGAAAAGAGGGGGCTCAGGAGAGAGCTTGAGGTCCTGCGGGAAGAGATCAGGACCACTTACCGGCTTGAAAATATTATCGGGAAAAGCCCCAGGATGCAGGGGCTGCTCAATATTATTCCCAAGATTGCCCAGAGCAGCTCCAGTGTGCTGATAACAGGGGAGAGTGGTTCCGGCAAGGAGCTTGTGGCAAGGGCGATCCACAACATCAGTCCAAGGGCTGAAAAGGCCTTTGTAGCTATAAACTGTGCCTCCCTTCCGGAAGGTCTCCTTGAGAGTGAATTGTTAGGCTATATGAAGGGGGCCTTCACAGGTGCCACACACAATAAGGAGGGGCTCTTTGAAATAGCACATGCCGGCAGCATCTTTCTGGACGAGATAGGGGAGATGCCCTTTAACATACAGGCCAAGATTTTGAGGGTCATAGAGACAGGGACATTCAGGCGTCTGGGGGGGACAAATGATATAACGGTGGATGTCAGGGTTATAGCTGCAACGAATAAAGACCTGAAAAAGGCCATAAAGGCAGGAGAGTTCAGGGAAGACCTTTTTTACAGGTTAAATGTAGTCCCTGTCCACATCCCGCCTCTGAGGGAAAGGAAAGAGGATATTCCCCTTTTGGCTGAACATTTCCTGAAGAAGTTCGGGCATGGAGAGATCGGGATCTCTCCTGAGGCAATGAGGGTGATGGTTAATTACAGTTGGCCCGGGAATGTCCGGGAGCTTGAAAATGTCATTGAAAGGACAGTCCTCTTAACAGAGCATGATATCATACTGCCCGGGGATCTACCGTCGGAGTTGCGGGAGACGGAGATGGACGAGGGGAGATTGCCGGATCTTACGGTCAGCGGTGTTGACCTTGACGGGATTCTTGAAGATATAGAAAGAAGCTATATAAAGAGGGCACTTGAACTCTCCTTAGGGGTCAAGACCGAGGCAGCAAAACTCCTTAACCTCACTTTCAGGTCGTTCAGACACAGATTGTATAAATACGGAATAGGAACAGGATCAGAAGAAGAGGAGAAACAACAATGAATCTTCTTTGCCGTCAAATTATCCTGTAGGGGTGGGTATAAATATTAAAGCGGGATGCCCTCATAAAGCCTATCATGGTTATTCCGCTCCTTTCAGCGATATCAATGGCGAGCGATGTCGGTGCAGCCCTGCTGACAACAACGGGTATCTTCCACCTTGCACACTTTGATGCCATCTCAGAGGAGAGCCTGCCGCTTACATGCATGATCTTGTCTTCAAGGCTGATATTTTCGAGTATGCAATGACCTATAACCTTATCCACGGCATTATGTCTTCCGATATCCTCGGCATGGACTATAATCTCTTTAATATCCGAGACAGCGGCGTTGTGTATACACCCTGTGAGTTCATAAAGCCTTGACATCCGCTGGAATTCGGCAAAAAGGTCCCTCAACCTCTCTCTCTCTATCTTTATCCCCTCCCCGACTGCGGCATCTTCAGAGGTCCTTCCAAAAGTAATCCCCCCAAGGCATCCCGAGGTTATGGTGCCTCCCTCCAGAGAGACCTCTCCCTCAGCAGGTATGTCAACAAGGATATCACGGCCGTATTTTACAGTCATCTTCTCAGCACACCAGTTGCCCCTGATAACACCCTCGGTCATAAAGAGCCCCACAACAAGCTCCCTGACCTTTACAGGGCTGCAGTAAAGCCTCAGTACTTCCTGACCATTGACGGATATCCTGAGTCTCCTCTCCAGTGCCACTGCATCGTCAAGCTCAAGACAGCCCTCTTCCGTTATCCTTGCAATCCTTCTTTTTTCAGCTCCCTTTAGCTTCATTCCTCCGGCTCACAAATATCCCTGTACAGACATGCCCTGTTTCTGCCGAGATCCTTGGCAAAGTAAAGGGCTTTATCCGCCTTCCCGATCAGATCCTCTTTTTCAGCTGAATCCTCGGGAAAACATGCAACACCAACACTGACAGTGAGGCCTGCCCTTGTACCGTCCTTAAGATGGAAGGGGTAATCCATAACGGCCCTTCTTATCCTTTCAGCCACTTTATAGGTATGCCCGCAATCGGTTTCCGGCAGGATCAATACGAATTCCTCACCCCCGTAACGTGCGGCAAAGTCCACTTTTCTTATGCATTCCTTGATTATCTTGGCCATCGTCTTAAGAACATCGTCTCCGGTCTGGTGACCGTAGGTATCATTGAAACTCTTGAAATGGTCTATATCGACTATCAGAAGGAATAGCTTGCTCTTGTACCTCTCGGCCCTGAGGATCTCCTCGCTGAGTCTGTCCTGAAATACCCTGTGATTATGAAGACCTGTCAGGCCATCGGTTGTAGCCAATTTGGCAAGTTCACTCTGGAGGGATATTGTCTGAAATGCCTGGAAGGCAAAATTCAGGAAGCTGTCCTCATCCATCTGGCTGAATCCGGTATCCCTGTTCAGCATGATGAGCAGGCACTGCAGGTCTGTTGTCGAGTGAAGTGACAGTGCTATAAAATTACTGATTTCCTTGCCATTTGAGAGAGGAAAGGAAACATTATTATTGCGTATCGGCTTTTGCTCTGCAATAATCCTGGCCAGCCCCCCTGAGTCCACAGACAACATCTCCTTGATAAACCGCTCGTCAATAAGTTTATCCGTGCTCAGGAAGGACTTTGTTCTGTCGGGTTGAAACAGGATGATAACGCCGGCTTCAGACTTCATCAGATCCCTTGTCTTTTCAATCAGTTTCCGAAGGATGGCCTCAAAATTAAGCTCTGATGAGACATAGCCTATAAATTCATTAAGAATGGCCAGCTCCCTCACAACCCTCTGTTCCCTCTGTATGGATTTCTCGAGAACCCTTATCTTTTCTCTCAGGGAGCCTGCCAGGAGATTAATGTTACCGGCAAGGTCGGAGAGTTCATCGTTAGAGGCCACATCTATCTCCGTGTCAAGCTTACCGCTGGACATAAGATAACTCTTGTGGCTGATATCGAGTATGGGTTGTATGAGTTTGGCGTTAACACTCTTTCTTATGAAGATCATTACAAGGATAACCAGGATGAAAGAAGCCAGAATTATAAGATTGTTATGAGTGATAATAGCCAGGAGAGGAATAACGGAAAAGAGCAATATGATTAATAACGTTAATCTGTCAAATTCTCTTTTTATCTTCATAGATCAGGCCTCCCCTGCTTTTTTTCTCAGGGCAAGTTCAAACATTCCGGGGATCTTCAGGTCGAGATATGTCTCATCATCCTGAAGGCTTAGGAGATGTTTATGGAATCCCTCCAAAGGGAGCCTGACAATTTCTATCTCTTCCACATCATCAAGCCTCTGTTTGCCTGTATATGCCACGTTGTCTGCAAAATAGACAGTGAGAATCTCCGTGGATGCACCTGAAGAAAGAGGACCCTCAGCTATCACCCTCAGGGTGTCCGCCCTGTACCCTGTCTCCTCAAGGAGTTCTCTCCTGGCCACATCTTCAAGGGGTTCATCCCTGTCATTAAGGCCGGCAGGAAACTCTACGACATATCTGCCCAGAGGCGGACGGAACTGTTTTATCAGCAGCACCTCCCCCTCTGCAGTAAAGGGGACAACAGCCACAATGCCCCTTACCCCAATCCTCTGAAATGCCTCCCAGGGGATGATATTCCCCCTCGCATTCCGATAGGTTATCAGAATGCTCCTGAGAAACCTTCCTTCCCAGAGTGTTCTGGTCTCGATAATCTCCGGTTTCATGTCATTCAGTTGTTCATCAGACAGCTTTTTTATCGTTTATTTGTTCTCTCTGCGCTCTTTGTGTGCTTTGCGGTGGAATCCTGTAAATTTTATCCCGGAGGCCAATGCATGGCCCTTCCACCGAGGAGGTGGATGTGCAGGTGAAACACCGTCTGTCCGGCCTCTGCGTTACAGTTCATCACAATCCTGAAGCCTCTTTCCGCTATTCCTTTCTGCCGGGCTATCCTGTTTGCTACCTGAAAGAGACGGCCCACAAGGACGTTGTCCTCTTCTTTCAGATCAAGGCTTGTGGGAATATGCTTCCTTGGAATTACCAGCACGTGCACGGGCGCCTGAGGGTTTATATCCTCAAAGGCCACGGCAAACTCATCTTCATAAACAAGCCTGGCGGGCAATTTCTTTTCAGCGATCCTGCAAAAGATACACTCCATATATTTTCCTGTCCGCCACCTTTGAATCAATTCAATAAGCAAAGCAGTTTTACTTTAAAAGTGATTCATGCTCAAGACGTAATTGTATTAATTTTCGGGCAAATTAAGCAAGGCATTTATACCATTTGCGCCAACTTTTGTATCAGCTTGCCGGCATGACTGTTTCATTCTGTGATAAAATACTTAAAAATATAAAAATGGCAGTTAATATGAAGAGATTGAACGATTTTTTTGAGAAAGAGCTGTGGGAAATAGATGTTAAATCCCTCAGCAGATTCAGGGCCTTTCTTGTCAGGACCCTCAGGCTGCTCTATGTGGCTGTGCTGGAATTTTCAGAGGGACAGCTTGTCCTTCGGGCCATGAGCCTTGTTTACACGACCCTCCTCTCTCTTGTCCCCCTGCTCGCCGTCAGCTTCTCGGTGTTGAAGGCCTTTGGCGTGCATAATCAGCTGGAGCCCTTCCTCTATAACTTCCTTGCCCCACTTGGACCAAAGGGGAATGAGTTAACACAAAAGATTATAGGCTTTGTCGAGAATATGAAGGTTGGAGTCCTCGGCTCAATCGGGCTTGCAATACTGATCTATACCGTTATATCCCTTATCCAGAAGATTGAGGATGCCTTCAACTACATATGGAGGATAAAGAGACCGAGGAGTTTTGTGCGGAGATTCAGTGATTACATGAGCGTAATCCTCATAGGCCCTGTCCTTATCTTCTCGGCAATCGGCATTACCGCCTCCATTATGAGCACAACCATTATGCAAAAAGTGCTGGCCGTGGAACCCTTTGGAACGGCTGTCTATATAGCGGGCAAGGTGGTTCCCTATATATTTGTCTGCGCCGCCTTTACATTTGTATATATCTTTGTGCCGAACACAAAGGTGAGGTTCAAATCCGCGCTTGTAGGCGGCCTGTTAGCGGGTGTTTTATGGGAAACCACGGGAAGGGTCTTTGCTTCCTTTGTTGTATCATCAACAAAATATGCCGCAATCTATTCCGGATTCGCAATACTCATAATGTTCATGATATGGCTGTATCTGAGCTGGCTCATACTCCTTGTCGGAGCCGAGGTATCATTCTATCATCAGTATCCCCAGTTTTTAAATGTGAAAAAAGAGGCCCTCATCCTTAGCAACAGGCTGAAGGAAAAGCTTGCCTTGATGATCATGTTTCTTATCGGATATAACTACTATCGCAACAGCTCGCCGTGGAGGCTCAATTCCCTTATTGACTACCTGAGGCTGCCGGTGGAGCCGGTACAGGATATGCTTGTATTATTAGGGAAGAAGGGGTTTATTCTTGAGACCGCTGACGACCCCCCGGCATATCTGCCGGCAAGGGATATAGAGAAGATAGAGCTGAAGGACCTCCTTGCTTCCGTCAGGACCGCGGAAGAAGACTCCTGTTCAATCGAGGAGAGGTTTCGTTCCGTGTCAGAGGTTGACAGGGTGATGAAAAGAGTGGATGACGCCATTGGGGCTTCTCTTGGCAGGGAAACACTAAGGGACCTTGTTCTTTCCCGCAAGGAGGGGGGGAAGGAATCATGAACCAGGTTATGCTGTGTCGGTGTCATTGAGTGTCTGATTCCTGTCCTGCATTTTAAGGATTACAAGCGTGAAGATGCCCGACAGAAAGAGCACACCGCCGACGAGGGCCCAAGGGGCGCCCGGATCATAGCTGAACAGCACTAATGCCGCTGGTACAGGCTTAAGGGTTACCTTTTTGAGATAAAGCCCTGTTCCATCCATGAAGGACGGATTGTTGGGGGATATGGCATCCTGGCTAACCTTCCCGTCGGGATATTTGTAAAAAATCTCTGCCTCCATGTCTGTCACGTGACCGGACTCCGCCCGGGAGTTAATCCGTTTAAGATAGACCTCAACCCCCGAGTCCAGAGTGACACCATACCCTTCATAAAGCACTGCATGTTTATGAAAGCTGCCATAGCTGCTGACGAGATGGGCAAGCATGATAAAGCAGAAGCCTGCATGGATAACCTGGGGGGATATTGTGAGAAGCCACTGCCTGCCTTTCCGTTTCTTCAGTACCGACTCCAGGCTGCATACAACCGTATTTATCACCAGGAGAAAGACTACCACCATGCAGCCATAGAGCCACCAGCTTGCAGCAAGCGGGGCAGTCTTCAGCCAATCAAAGAGTGCCGTTGAGGCAAGGCTCTCAAATGACGGGCTCAGGGGCATTGCAACTGCCCCGTAAATGAGCAGGCCCATGAGAAACATGAGCAGGAAATTGGTTGTCCTTATGGATTTCAGTATTGAATACATTCGTTTCTCTTTACAGTGCCAAACGCTGTTTTATCGCTTAGTCCGGGTATAAGTTAAGATGTCCTGTTGTCAAAACGAGTGGGAACTCTTCATCAGGAGCCCTACCCCAAGATATGTAAACAGCACAACAAGATACCCTGCAATACCTGTTATTACGATCTTCTTTCCCAGCCACCATGGCCTGAACCTGAGGTGGAGATAGAGGGTGTAGGTGAGCCACAGGAGCGTGGTCCATATCTCCTTTGGTGTCCACAACCAGTATGTTCCCCAGGCAAGAAAGGCCCATATGCCGCCAAAAACCATGGAGAGCGAAAAGATGAGATATCCTATGAGAATAGCCTTGTACTGCAGGGCCTCGGTATCACTGTCCGAGAGAAACAGATACCGCAGTCCCAGGATTGCCCCAATGCCGAAGAGCCCGTAAGAGAAGAACGACAGCACCACGTGGAGTTCAAACCAGTATGTCTTGAGCACCGGGGGCAGGGGCGTATTGACCTGCGGGGACATATAGCCCAGTATGGCGAATACAGCTGCAAGGACTGCTGCCGACTCCAAAAACCCCTTTTTCTCCTTTAGAGATAAATAGAAAGGGACGCTGAATACAGCGGTAGAGAAGGACAGAAAGGTCAGTGTATCGTGAAGCCCTACAAGGGGGAGCCTGCCGAGGGCGACTCCTCTTGAAAGTATGTAGGCCCCCTGAAACAGGATGGCAACATAAAAGAAGGGCCTCCAGAAGATACCGGACAGATAGAGAACAAAGGAGAAGACCGCTATCATGGAAATACCTTGCCCGGATTCAGGATGTTCTTGTGGTCAAACAGCTTTTTTATCCCCCGCATAAGGTCCATCTCTGTAGGCTTTATCTCCATCTCTATATACTCCGCCTTTGTAAGACCGACGCCGTGTTCACCCGAGATGGTACCGCCAAGCCTCAGGGTCTCAGAGAATATCTTTTTGACCAGGGAGAGCCCCTTCCTGTATTCCTCCACGTTCTCTTCATCAACCATTATGTTTACGTGGATATTCCCGTCACCTGCATGACCAAAGCTCACTATCTTTATGCCGTTCTCTTCCGACAGCTTTCTCAGGAATATGAGCATATCCGGTATCTTCGTTCTCGGCACAACTATATCCTCGCTTATCTTGGTCGGCGCTATAGTGTGAAGTGCGGGAGAGACCGCCCTCCTGCATTCCCAGAGGTTATTTCTTGATGCGTTATCCTCGGCAACTCTCACCTCGGCACCATGGGCTGTGCAGACCTCTACAACCTTCTGGGACTCCCTCTGTACGGTCTTGAGATCGCCGTCAAGCTCTATAATGAGCAGCGCCTCTGCATCCTTGAGGCCGCAGGGGTTATAGGTTTCGGCAGCCTGGATGGCCTCCCTGTCCATAAACTCAAGGGTTCGGGGAATCACCTTTGAAGATATGATCCTCGACACCACATCTCCCGAGGCCCTCAGGTCGTCAAAAGATACAAGGAGGGTTATAATGCTCTGAGGCTCGGGGAGTATCTTCAGGCGTATCCTGGTTATGGTGGAGAGGGTACCTTCCGAGCCGACAAGGAGGCTCTTCAGGTCGTAACCAACAACACCTTTTGATGTCCTTACGCCTGTCTGAATGAGCCTTCCGTCAGGCAATACCGCCTCAAGGGCCATCACATAGTCTCCTGTAACACCATACTTTATTGCCCTTGGCCCGCCTGCATTTTCCGCCACATTACCACCTATGGTGCAAAAATTCATACTTGCAGGGTCAGGGGGATAAAAATATCCCCTTGTGCCGAGCTCCTTCTGGAGACTTCCGTTTATAACCCCCGGCTCCACAAGGACCGTCAGGTTATCAGTATCCACCTCAAGTATCCGGTCCATCCTCTCAAGACTGATGACAATACCGCCCCTGCAAGGCACTGCCCCGCCAGTGGTGCTGGTTCCTGCGCCCCGCGGAACAAGGGGGATGTCGTTTTCGTAGGCGAATTCGGAGACCTTTACGACATCTTCCGTGTCTTCAGGCCATACAACGGCCATAGGCATCACCTGAATCCTTGATGCATCAAAACCATAACAGATAAGGTCCTCAGGTGATGTGCTCACATTATCTTTTTTTAATAGTCTGTAGAGTCGCTGCATTCCTTAAGATAGTCGATTATTTTCTGGAGTTCTGATTTTCTTTTATCCGACAGACGGACAAATTTTACCGCGACTTCATATACAGGCTGGAAATCGCTCTGTATCTGCCTGCTCTCTTTCAGGCTTGACCTTATTACACTGCCGTCAAGTCCAACCTTGGCATCGCCGATATTCAGATTAACACGGCACCTGCTGTTGGTATTCAACCTTTTTGTTATCAGAAAAAGCATTCCATTAAGGCTGATATCTATTATCTCAATATCAGCCTTAAGGATAATATTGCCCTCCACATTGCCCTGAACACTAAACCTTTCGAATTTTCTTCTTTCCATAAAATCCTGTTTAGCCTGTCAAAATAATCTCCTGCATATCAAGAGAATCTGAACGGTCAGCGGATCTTCAGACAAATTCCATTGACAGGACTTTTGAGATGCCGGGTTCCTCCATTGTGATCCCGTACAGGTAATCAGCAGCTTCCATTGTTACCCTGTTGTGGGTTATTACTATAAACTGTATATTTACCGAGAGGTCCTTGATCATGGCCTTGAACCTCTCCGTATTGGTCTCATCAAGGGGCGCATCCGCCTCGTCAAGGATGCAGAGGGGGGTGGGTTTTAAAAGAAACCCGGCAAAGAGGAGCGACAGCGCTGACAGGGCCTTCTCCCCGCCTGAAAGGAGGTTGAGATTCTGGAGTTTCTTACCCGGCGGCTGGACTATTATGTCAATGCCTGACTCAAGGATATCGGCCTCATCAGTAAGTCTGAGCTCTGCACTGCCCCCACCAAAGAGGAGTTTAAAAACCTCACCGAATTTCTGGTTCAGTAAGTCAAAGGCCTCCTTCAGACGTTTTCTCGTGGTCCTGTTAATGCGGGTGATGGCCTCCTGAAGCTCTGCAATGGACTGGACTATATCCTCATGCTGAGCGGTAAGAAACTCATGCCTCTCTTTCAGTTCCCTGTATTCTTCCAGGGAACCAAGGTTTACATGCCCCATTGCCTGTATCTTTTCCCTCAGCTCCAGTACCTTCTGATGGTCTTCCTCTTCAACTTCAGAAGTGGATATATCAGTACCGGCAAGGTCTACCTGGTATTTCTCCCTTATACCGTCAACAAGATTTGAGATTTTCAGAAGCAGCTCTGCCTTTAAAACCTCCTTTTCATGCACCTCATTGCCCAGCCTCTCGATTTCCTGCCTCTCTCTCTTCAGGGCTTCATCGTCGGCAACAATGCCCTCACGCTCATCCCTTATAGCATCTCTCTTCTCAGACAACCTTTGTCTGAGGGTGCCGGCACCTGAAACGGCCTCTTTCAGTCTCTCTTCAAGCCCGGCGGAGCTATCCCTCTTCTGCTGTACGATCCTGCCGTTATTCCGTATCTCTTCCTCAAGGGATGTCTCTTTCTTCAGAAGGTCGCCTACTTCCCTCTGAAGGGCTTCCCTCTCCCTTGTTATGGAGCTGAGCCTTTCGGTATATCCGTTAATTTCAACCTTCAGGTCAGTCAGCAGATGCCTCTTTGCATCAATCCCGGAACGTCTCACAGAGAGTTCCTCCTGCAGGATACCAAGCCCTGATTCAATTGTCCGCTTGTGCTCTTCTTCGGAAGCAACCTCCTCTTTCTTTCTTGAAATATCCTCTTCAATACTCTCGAGTTCCTTATGCAGCTCCTCTATGTCCAGGCGTATGAAACCAAGTTTCTTCTCCAGTCTGTCTCTGTCCTCAGCAAACCTCCGCTCAGATGCCTGAAGCAGGGAGAGCTCCTTTTCATGGGATACGATCTCTGAGTCTACCTCCCTGAGCAGGGATTTTAACTCCTCTATTCTCTGATCAGCCCCGGAAATTGATGCCTCAACCTCGGCAATTTCATCACTCTTTTCCTGAACAGATGCCTCAAGCTCCCGGAGATCTCTCCTGAGTCTCAGTATGCCCGAGCCACTGCCGCAGAGCACTGCACCCCCGGGCTCAAGCACCTCCCCGTTCAAGGTAACCACCCTTACGTGCAGGGGCATCTCCCCTTCACCTTTCAGCAATGCAAAGGCGCTATCCACGTCATCCGTCAGCAGATAGTCCTTCAGCAGGGATTTGACAAGAGGGGTGTATTTATCCTCAGAGCGGACAAGCGAATCGAGAACCGGAGCAGCCTCTCCGTTTTTCATCTGCCATTCACTGGTTGTTGCCTGCTGTTTTTCGTTATTCATCTGCCAGGAAAGAAAGGCGGTTCTCGGCAGATTTCCACGATTGACCAATTCCACGGATTTTCTTATATCCTCTGTTGTTGATACTATAAATCCCTTTATCTTGTCTGATAGTGCAGCCTCCACGGCCTTCTCATATCTTGGGTCTACCTCTACCACCTCCGACAGGGAAGCCAGAAGGCTGATACCGGCCTTCTGAATCATCTCCCTGTCGAGATTTCCTGTAACCATCTCCTGAAGGGACTGGATCCGCGACCGCAGGGAGGCCGCTTCCTCTCTGAGGTCCGACCTCTTCTGCCTCAGTTCCTCCACGCCCTCTTTTTGTTCTGAAATCTCTTTGAGATATCCATCTCTCTTGTCCCTCCATTGCCCAAGCGCTGCACTCCGTTGCCCTATATCCCCCTCTATACGCTCTATCTCCGCTTTTAACTCCGATATCCGCCTCTCCGTCTCCTCGGCCTCTCTTTCAGAGGTTGAGGCCCTCCTTGACTGTGCCTCGTGTGTAGTCTCAAGCCTGTTCAGTTCATTTCTTAACAGGCCAAGGGAGTCGGTAAACCTGAAGAGCTCTCTCCTCTTATCGTCAATATCCTCCTCAAGTGAAAATATCCCCTCTTCAGCCTCTGAAAGCTCTGCCTCACGTTGAGATAACGTCTCCTTCAGGGAGTCGAGCCTGGCCTGGATATGTGCATCCTTTCCTGAAATCTCCTCGGCACGCAGCCTCTTCTCCTCCAGCAGTTTTTTTGTCTCTTCAAGCCGCCCCTGAAGGGTGATGATATAGTTGCCAAGGTGCTCAATCTCCGTCCTGTTTACGGCTATTGTCCTCTCCATCCCGGCAATGCTCTTCTCTATGGTCTGAAGGTCAGTGTTTATTGCATCCACCTCTTTTTCCTTCTCGACCATAAGTATCCTCTTCTGCTGCAGGGATGACTCCAGGTGTGCCATAACAGCCCTCTTGCGGACCTCCTCTGTCTTCAGCACATCCAGCGCCCCTGATGCCTCCTGAAGGGACTGATTCATCCCGGTGTATTCCCTCTTTGATGTCCTGAGTTCAATCTCCCTCAGGGCATCAATCAGCCGCTTGTATCTCTCGGCCTTTTTTGCCTGACGGTCAAGGGAATTAAGATGACGTTTTACCTCCGAGATAATGTCTATGACCCTCTGGAGATTCTGCTTTGAGGATTCCAGCTTGCTCTGGGCCTCGGCCTTCCTTACCTTATACTTCATCACCCCTGCAACCTCTTCTATCAGGAACCTCCTGTCAACAGGCCTGGCATTAATGATCTCACCTATCCTGCCCTGCTCCAGCACGGAATAGCTCTTCATCTCAAGGCCGGTATCAAGGAACATCTCCCTGATATCCTTCAGACGACACATTTGTTTGTTTATGAGGTATTCGCTCTCACCCGAGCGGTAAAGACGCCTTGTGACTGTTAACAGCCTTTCACTGCCATTGCCGTTGTCCTGTCCGTCCGGATAGAGTCCTGACACAAAGAGGGTTACCTCTGACATGCCCCGGGGCTTTTTTGTCTGGGAGCCGTTGAATATCACCTCTTCCATCTTCTCTCCCCGCAGTGACTTTGCGGACTGCTCTCCCAGCACCCAGCGGAAGGCGTCGACTATGTTGCTTTTACCACAGCCGTTCGGGCCGACAATACAGGTCATTCCCGGATGAAGGGTAAAGATGGTCTTTTCTGCAAAGGACTTAAAGCCTGTCAGTTCAATCTTTTCAACTCTCATTTACAGTGATTATACCTTCAATTCTTTAAATCAGGCAAGGGGACGGTATATCCTCTCCATATTGTCAAGGAGGGGAATAATCTGCAGGAGGGGCCTTTTGGCCCTTCAGGGAAGTGTGCCGACCTTTTGAGGAGATTAAAGAGAACTGAAAATGGTATTATTTAACCGTGAATATTCAGAGACTTCTCCGAAAAAACATCAAAACATTAAAGGCTTACAGTGCAAGGGAAATCCCCTGCAGGGTGAAGCTCGATGCCAATGAGAGCCCCTACGGCTTCCCCTCCTTTCTTGAACCACTGAAAGAGATAAGGACTAATCAGTACCCCGACCCTGAAGCCAGGGAGCTCAGGCGGGCTGTGGCAAAGAGGTGGAGGCTGAGAACCGGCCAGATACTGCCCGGCAACGGCTCCGACGAACTCATATCCTGTCTTATCACCACATTCGGCGGCCCTGTCCTCTTTCCCACACCCACGTTCTCAATGTACGGCATCACTGCACAGGCGCTTGGTGAAGAGAGGATTGCCGTTCCCCTTGACAGTGCATTTGACCTTGATATCGAAAAGATGCTCAATGCCATAAGGAAGTATCGTCCAAAACTCGTCTTTCTAAGCTCCCCGAACAACCCTACAGGCAACTGCTTCTCCGCTGAGCGGATTCTGAAAATCCTGAGAGCCTCAAGGGGCATTGTTGTTATTGACGAGGCATACCAGCCCTTTTCAAGCAGGAGGGGGATGCTCAGACTGCTCAAGGATTATGAAAATGTAACAATAATGAGGACCCTGAGCAAGGTCGGATTTGCCGCCCTCCGCGTTGGGCTCCTCCTTGGCAGCGAGGACCTGATCGAGGCCGTCAACAGGGTAAGGCTGCCGTTTAATGTCAACACCCTCTCTCAGGCAGTTGCAGCAGAGGCAATAAAAAACTTCGGAGAGATAGAGAAGACTTTAAGAATAATATGCAGTGAAAGGGAGCGGCTGTTTGAGGGGCTGAAGGGTATGGAAGGTATAACCCCTTATCCTTCAGAGGCAAACTTTATACTATTCAAGGTAAAAAACGCCCCTGCCGTATATAAGAAACTCCTCTCAAAAGGGGTACTGGTCAGGTATATGGGCTCTGCCCTGAAGGACTGTCTGAGGGTCACCGTGGGAACACCCAAAGATAACGGCATCTTCCTTGAGGCATTAAATGAGGCCACTGGATGATTTAAGATCAGTACATCCCGAGTGTCTCTTTCACCACTGTCATGGTCTCCCTTGCCACCCGGGTTGCCTTTTGCACTCCGGAGGCGACTATCTCCTTCACTAAATCCGGTTTTTCAGAAAACTCTCTCCTTTTTGCCCAGATAGGCTCAAGTACCTTAAAAATATTCTTTATAAGTATCTTCTTGCAGTCTATACACCCTATCTTTGCCTCCCTGCACCCCCTGGCCACCTCCTCAATCTCATCCTTTGAAGAGAATATCCTGTGCAGCTGAAACACAGGGGACTTTTCAGGATCTCCCGGGTCAGTCCTCCTCATCCGCTGCGTATCAGTCACCATGGTGAGTATCTTCTTCTCCACAACCTCCGGCGGGTCGTTCAGGTATACGGCGTTGTCGTAACTCTTCGACATCTTCCTGCCATCCACCCCTATAACCTTTGGAAACTCCGCAAGCAGTGGTTCCGGCTCTATCAGGGCATCATTTTTGTAAAGAAAAGCGAACCTCCTTGCAATCTCCCTCGTTATCTCAAGGTGCGGCACCTGGTCTATACCGACCGGGACATATCCGGCCCTGTAGATTAATATGTCGGCTGATTGCAGGACGGGATAACCAAGAAATCCATAAGTGCCGAGGTCCTTATTCCTGATCTCCTCTTTCTTCTCCTTGTACGTAGGCACTCTCTCAAGCCAGCCCAGGGGTGTTATCATGCTCAGGAGTATATGTAGTTCTGCATGCTCAAGTACTCTGGACTGCACAAATATGGTGCATTTGTCGGGGTCGAGCCCTGCAGCAAGGAAATTCAGCAGCAGGTCGGCAGTGTACTCCCTTATGACCGACGGGTTGGTATAGTTGGTAGTGAGGGCATGCCAGTCTGCAACAAAGTAAAAACACTCGTACTCATCCTGTAGCCTGACCCAGTTATGCAAAGCCCCCATCAGGTTTCCTATATGCAGATATCCGCTTGGCTGCATGCCGCTTAAAACCCTCTCCAATTTTACGCCTCCCTTCGGGTATATATTTTCTGTAAAACGTTTATATTATAAAAAAAAACCTGAAAGAATTGCTTTCCGGAGAGGATCCCCCCACATCCCTTTCCCTCTCAGCATTGCAACTCAAGGGATCAGGAATCATACTTACTTGCATAGACCCTGAAATCCAGTTCATCGAATATCGAATTCTTGTATTCCAGCCATTCAAGAAATGTTGTATCAATGGTATCAGTCAGGAATGCGTCAACTAATTTATTAAAGTTCAGGATATGCTCCCTTGTCCTTTTTGCCGAGTATTCCGTAGCAGTCTTTGTTGTCATCAAAAATGCCCAGTCACTGCTTTGAGCAAGCAGCAGTTCCCGGGTTAATTGATTCAGTACCCGTTCCCTTACAAGGTCGGTCTCGCTGTAATGCTTGTTTGCAAGGCCCTCCAGTGTATCGGCCATATAATGCAGGTGCCTGTAAATCCAGTCGTTCTCATCATTAAGCCATACATCATAATATCCCTCGTAACCCCAGGATGAGGGGCCTGGAGATATCACCTGGTTTTGCGGATGCAGACTCAGGTATTCCGTGGGGGTTATTGCTTTCATAAACCTGTCCTTATCAATCTCGCAAAAGAGATGGTACAGGAAGTCAGGGCCCTCAAACCACCAGTGTCCAAAAAGCTCAGCATCATAGGGTGAGACCACTACCGGGGGTCTGTCCATAAGGGTATCCAGCGTTTCAATCTGTTTTTTTCTTGCAGAATGAAAATGCAGGGCATGCTCAAATGCTTTTTTATGCGCTGACGCCGGGTCATAGGGCTTCTTGATATCAGTTGAGCCGGTAATCCTGTAATATTTAAGCCCCGTAAAGGTCCTGATTCCGTCCGGGCTGATGTATGGCTTAATATACTCAAAATCGAGATCAAAACCCACATCCCTGTAAAAATCGCGGTAAGTGAAATCACCGGGATACCCCTCACTGGAGTCCCATACCTGTTTGGAAGATTGAGGGTCCCTGCCAAATGCCGCTACCCCGTTCATTGTATAGACAGGGGCATAAACTGAATATTTCGGTGTGGGACTGCCATTCATTAATCCGTGTGAATCGAGAAAGAAAAATCTTATGCCATGCTTCTCCAGCACCGCATCAAGACCCTCAAAATAAGCGCATTCAGGCAGCCAGATTCCCTCCGGTGATTCCCCGAAATGTTTATTATGCGAATCGACTGCAACTTTAATCTGAACCTCAACTGCCCTGGGATTTATGCCAAGCAGGGGAAGAAAGCTATGCGTGGCCCCGCAGGTGATAATCTCTATCCTACCCAAATCCCTGAAGTACCGATAACCGTTTAACACATTGTGATTCAGAAAACCTGTAAAAAAAGCCTTTATCTCTTTAAATCTATTATTGTAAAAAGTGGCTGCAGGCAGAAAATCCCTGTCATCGCTTAATCTCTTAATCTCTTTTTCAGACAGCTCAATAAGCTTGTCCAGATGTTTCAGGTATTGCTCCGTGAGGTATTCGTCCGAGAGCATCTCCAACAAAGGCGGAGTTATTGACACGGTTAATCTGAAATCAATATTTCCGTCAACCATCTTCTTCATCTTCATAAGCAGGGGGATATACGTTTCGGAAATGGCTTCAAAGAGCCAATGCTCTTCCAAAAAATAGTCGTACTCGGGATGTTTTACAAAGGGGAGGTGTGAATGCAGTACAGGAATCCAGTAACCTTTCATGATCTTTTTCGGATTAAGAATTTTTGGCCCTTAATGTTTCACTGAAAGCAGAAATTCCATGCCCTGCCCGGGTCTCTTCATAATAGTTCCGGAGGGCCGTCTTTTCTGCAATCCCCGATGATGATATATCACGAGTGCCCCCACTTCCTGATACCCATACAGTGCCGCCAAAGCCTTTTATTCTTTCCATCCAGATTTCATCTCCAGGCCTTGCAGTCTCAAGAGAAGGGACCAAGACAGTCCTTGATTTTAACAGCCCGGCAAATTCGCCATTCTTTAATATACCGATTTCTGCAACAAGGGGTTTAAATGATGCAGGATACTTGATATAGTTTTTACCAACCCTCTCTTTTACTTCAAATGAAGAGACCTCTCTCCGGCTGTCTCTCCCGAAAACTCTTATCATTAATTCAGCAGAACCGATGTTTAATTCCCGGAGCCTGCCATTGAGTAACTTATCCGTTATTTCCCAGTAGACAAAACTCATATCAGCATTAACCGGCATTATTACAATCGTATCAATATTGTAGCCTTTAGGAATATCTTTATCTTCCATGCTGTTTTCAGACTCTTTCCTGACCTTATGTTCCATCATTAACCCCGGGGGTTTTTCGATTTCAAGCGGGTAGAAACTCCTGAACCTCTAAAAAGAACTTTTTTCCCAGTGGTAAGCTAACAAAAGGCTGTAGTCCCTGTCAACCTGAGGTACGAAACAGTGAAACTCCCCCTCTGTCTTTATTAATGTTGTATCAGCGTTTTCCTTATGGTATACTCTCTTTAGCGCCTCTATGCCCTTGGCAAATCAGGGGTTTTCTGTAATTTTACCAGAGTTTTTTAAGGAATAAAGATATGTTTATTGTCATGGTTGCAACAGAGTGTGCTCCGGTGGCCAAAGTTGGCGGCCTTGCTGATGTGGTCTTCGGACTCAGCCGTGAGCTTGAGGTCAGGGGGAATTCCGTAGAGATTATACTCCCCAAGTATGACTGCATGAGATACGACCATATCTGCGGGCTTCAGGAGGCATTTCATGACCTCTGGGTACCTTTTTACGATCAGTGGATACACTGCTCTGTCTTCTTCGGCTTCGTACACGGAAGAAAGTGTTTCTTCATCGAACCCCATTCGCATAATAATTTTTTCAACCGCGGGATTTACTATGGTCATCCGGATGATCCGGAACGGTTCGCCTTCTTTTGCAGGGCGGCACTTGAATTTATGCTCAAGTCAAACAAGCAGCCCGACATCATCCACTGCCACGACTGGCAGACGGGTCTTTTACCTGTACTCCTGTTTGACATATATAAATACCTGGGCATGTCCCATCCCCGCGTCTGTTACACCCTCCACAACCTCAAACATCAGGGTGTAACAGGAGGGCACATACTGCGTGCGGCCGGTTTAAACCGGTCTGATTACTATTTTAATCAGGACCGCCTTCAGGACAATTTCAACCCATCTGCAATAAATCTGATGAAGGGAGGGATCGTTTACTCCAACTTTGTAACCACGGTATCTCCGGGATATGCCTGGGAAATACAGAACACAGACCTCGGGTACGGCCTCAACCATACCCTGCACGTACATGGCCAGAAGTTTGGAGGTGTCCTCAACGGCATTGATTACGATGTATGGAACCCTGAAATTGACTGCTATATACCGTATAATTACGGCATTGACAGCCTTGACGTCAAATACGGCAATAAAGAGGCTCTTCGCCACCGGTTGTTGCTAAGGCAGGATTTTAAACCTCTCATCTCGTATATAGGCAGGCTGGACCACCAGAAAGGGGTCGACCTTATAAAGCATGCGATCTTTTATGCACTGGATAACGGTTGTCAGTTTGTGCTGCTCGGCTCAAGCCCTGATCCCGGAATTAACGACTCTTTCCGGCACCTCAAGCACCATTTAAACAACAATCCTGATTGCCATCTTGAGATAGGATACAATGAGGAACTGTCACACCTGATTTATGCCGGCGCTGATATGATAGTCATTCCCAGCCTGTTTGAGCCGTGCGGACTGACGCAGATGATCGCCATGAAATACGGAACTGTCCCCATTGTAAGGGCAACGGGTGGATTAAAGGATACGGTCTTTGATGCCGACTATTCAGACAAGCCCTATAATGAACGAAACGGGTATGTATTCAATGATGCAAACCGTGAGGGACTGGAATCCGCCATGCACCGTGCTATCGGTATGTGGCATGCATATCCTCAATACTTCAGGGAGTTGATGGTAAATGGAATGAGGTACGACTATTCATGGAACCATCCCGGCCAGCATTACATGAATATTTACGAATACATCCGGGAGAAGTGAATTTAACACTTATCAAAGAGACAACCCCGCCCATTTAATCCTCCAGCCCCGGATCCCTTGCGGTTAAGAGCACTATGCCCTCTCCAGGCTGCAATTCGTATGAAAACGGTTCGGGGATGTAGTCAAGTGGATTCTCCGGTGATACATCATTCAGCGGAGACCTTGCCTGAACGAATTCATAGAGGCTGTCGGCATAAAAATGCTGCCTGTTATGGATGTCCTTATTCAGAATAACGAGGGCCTCCTCGTGTGTAGTAGTGGATGCCTTCCACATGAGCAGGACATTGGAGTTACTGTGGGGCAACATCTCGGTTGGGGCATCTTCCTGAAAGATTGCATACTGCTCCTTGATCCTGTTGACCTTCTCTATAAAAGGCATCAGGTCGATACCGGTCTCCTCCCAATCCTCCGGCCTTGTCTTGACCACATGGAGCTTTTTGCGAAAACCGAATTCAAATCCTATGGGCATCATAACCCCTGCGGAGTAGAGTGCAGAGAAGAGATATCGTTGTTTGAGACCGTTTATATTGCCATGAAGTTCCTCGCAGAGCCTCACTGTATCATGGCTTTCCGGAAAACTGATTGACGGGGTTATCTCCCGTGTAAGGTGATACTGTTCCATCAGCCAGGGACTGTTAAAATCCCACCATTTGGAGCTGTTGAATATATAATCAAAGCCGGCGCTGGCGGTCTTTCTGGTCTGGTCTGCCGGACATCCGAGGGTTTCGGCAAAAAAGAGCACATCCGGATAGATTGCCCTTGTCTCGCTAATGAGCCTCTTCCAGAAGCTTTTCGGGACCTGATAGGCGGCATCACACCTAAACCCCTTGAAGCCGAGCTTGATTAAAAATGTAACCACCTTTAGAAAAAACTGAAACAGCCCTTCCTTGTCCCGTGTATTCCTGTGATCAAACCTTGCCAGGTCCTTCCATACAACCCTTTTCCCGTTTTCATCGCAGAATGGATGTGCAACCTTTCCGTCTTCCTCCCACTGAAACCATTCAGGGTGTTCCTGTATCAGGTCTGAATCAACGGCACAATGATTAATCACCAGGTCTATCATCATCCTGAGCCCCAGTTTCCCCGCAGTCTCAATGGCCCCTTCCACCTGTTGCCGGGGAGATTTTTTAGTGCGCGTATCTATCAGCAGGGGGTTAAAGCTGAAGTAATTCTTTATCGAATACAGGCTGCCGGAGGAGCCGGGGAGATGTATGGGATTAACAAATATCCAGTTAAAGCCCATATCAGAGGCCCGTACCAGATGTCTTTCCCATTCAGTAAACCGTCCTGACAGCAGGGGAAACAGATTGTAAATAATCATCTTCTCAGGTTTTCTCATCACCCTTCTCCTTAAATAAACATTTGGTATAGTTTGTTGCGCGCCTGGTTGAGCAGCGAGCGGGGTTGCGGCCACTGTTCAAGGATTACAGAGCCTGAAAACCCGCGTCTCTTTATCAGCTCCACAAATCCCTGTATACCCGAGGGGTCTTCCCTTGAAGGCCCGGTAAAGAGCGTCAGATGGCTGTCAAAGTCGCCATAGTTTTCGTGCATATGGATATGGATAACCGGCACCAGCGGATCGAGCTGCTCAACGAATCCCAGGTAGTTGTTACGGGTTGCACTGCATAGATTGGCATGTCCTATATCAAGGCACATCCCCACATGTGCAACCTTCGCAGCCCCCATCTCCCTGAAGAGTCCAAACAGCCTGTTGAAATCATCCGGAGGGGTAAGTGGCGTGTTTTCTATGGAGAGCTTTATACCGATCTTTGCTGAAAGCATTACAATCGGGGTAATCGCCTTCACATAACTATCCAGCCCCTCATCAGTATAGAGATGAAGATTAAGCAATGTTGCCCCGATATCCTGTGCAAACCCAAACTCATTGATCAGCAGTCCATGGGCTTCAGGTATCATGGGATTGGCCCTTAATGATGCATGGACAGACAGGGCAATGTCGTGCGCCACAGCCGTGTTTTTGATATAACAGCGTGTCTCGGTCCCCATATCACTTACATCCCAACCCCCGTCTGATTCGTGCTTGTCGGGAAACCACTCAAAGGCATCAAAACCGTTTGCTACCGCATATTCAAAAGGCAGCGCAGGGGCAGGGGATGAAAAGGCAGTCTGGTTACCGATCCTTACCTGTTTCATAATAACCATAATAACAGAACTTCACCTTTATGGTGAACCATTATTAATAAACCGGCAAATAAATACAGAGTTTTTAGCTGGTTAAAAGTTTGTTGCACAAACAGAAAAAAAACGATATATGTCATTCTGAATTTATTTCAGAATCTCTAAGAATCAATGACTTATGAGACCCTGAAACAAGTTCAGGGTGACAAAACAAGAGTTTACACAACAAGTTCTTAAGTGGTTGATTTTGACGAATATGTCTCTCTGAATAGTTGCCGGGTTATTAATACACAATCGATACACTCCTCCTCTTTCCTTCTCAAATTCACTCTCTGTAAAGAGAGACTGATTCATCTTTTAAAAAGAGGCCTCATCAGGTTATAATCCCTTGACTCAGGCCATGGCCCCCCAGAAAGGGAGGGAGTGACTTAAACGTGGTTCGGGCTCACTGTAATTGACCGGCTGCTGAAAAATCATTTAAAATTAACCATATTGCGAGAGTGGCGGAACTGGCAGACGCGCTGGACTTAGGATCCAGTGGGATTTCCCATAGGGGTTCGACTCCCCTCTCTCGCACCACCCTGAATGCAAACCCGCCTGATATATATCTGAGAGAGGAGTTTATCATATCGCTTCCAACAACCATTTATCTCTGCATTCGGGTTATAATATAAAAACACACCCCGGCAGGAGGAATTAAGATAACGGAAACAGGAACGGAAAGCAATCTCACTGAAAAAAAAGGACCCTCCCTGACCGAGGGTCAGACAGCCATCTTCGGAGGCACATTCAACCCAATCCACTTTGGCCACCTGAGGGCAGCAGAAGAGGTGAGAGAGGCCCTCGGACTGAGTAAAGTCATATTTATCCCCTCCTGCGTTCCTCCGCTCAAGTCCGGAGACCTTGCCGAAGTCCACTGCAGACTCGAGATGGTCAGACTCGCTATCAGGGATAATCCGTATTTCGAACTCTCGGATATGGAGTGCCGCCGGGGCGAAAAGTCATACACTGTCAGGACCCTTGAGGAATTAAAGGAACAACACCCCTCGATAGAGCCTCTCTTTATCCTTGGTGTTGATGCATTTCTGGACATCCCAAACTGGTACCAGCCGGAAAGACTCATACAGCTCTGTGATTTTATCGTGGTTAACAGGCCGCCCTACAGTATAGAGGAGATTTTGAGGTCCCCCTTTCTTAAGGACGAGGGAATGCGCCTGTCAAGGGAGACGCAGGCACTGCTGAGTCTGAAGAGCGGCCGGAAGGTGATATCCATAAACTGTACTTCCATTGGAATATCCGCCTCTGATATCAGGGATAGGTTAAAAAAAGGGATGAGCATAAAATACCTGTTGCCTGAATCAGTGGAATCCTATATAATTTCTAATAAGCTTTACAATAATCTGCAGAGTGAAAGGTGGTGATTGCTTTAAAAAGCATGGAGAAAGCAAGGTTGGCGGTCAAGGCCGCCCTGGATAAAAAGGCTAAAAATGTTTTAATGCTGGAGCTGAAGGATCTGTCCATCATGTCGGATTATTTTGTGATATGCTCTGGCGAGAGCACAACGCATGTAAGGGCGATAGTTGATAATATTGAAGAGGAATTCCGGCTGAAGAAGATAAAACCATCCGGAATTGAGGGGTATAAAATGAGCCAGTGGGTATTGATGGACTACAGTGACGTGATAGTCCATGTCTTTGAAGAGGAGACAAGGGCCTTTTATGAACTTGAAAAGCTCTGGCTTGATGCCCCGAGAATAGACATCAAGGAAGAAAACCTGCAGGGCCATGGCAACTATTAAGGAAGAGAGGTATTATCACTGATGGGAAAACTGATCACGCTTATATTTATCCTGTTTCTTGGAGTTATAGCATATTTTGCTGTTCTCAACCGTGAAACCGTAACAGTACTGGTTACAAACAACCTTGCCTACGAGATACCAAAGATAGCACTTGTGCTTATCTCTGCCACGGCCGGCGCACTGCTTATGTTGATCGTCTATACCATAAGGGATACGCGGAGGCTGATAGATAACATACAGGCCCAGAAACGTCAGAAAAAGCAGGAGAAGGTTCAGACCCTTTATTCACGTGCACTCGGTGCCATCTACGCAGGCAAGACAGAGGTTGCCACAGATGCCCTGAAGGACATACTCAAGGAAGACCCCATGAACGTGCAGGCGCTTCTGAGGCTCGGAGAACTTGCACTCAATGCAAAAGACCACAAAAAGGCCCTTGACTACTTCAAGAGGGCACTGTCGTCAGACCCCGAAAATGTCGAGACACTCCTCAGCCTCGTCAAGGTCAAGGAGTTGATGGGTGAACACGAGGAGGCGCTCACTTATATTGACGAGATACTGGAGAACGACCCGCAGAATATCACCGCACTTTACAGGAAGCGGGAGATACTCGAACGTCTCGCACGGTGGGATGACCTGATATACCTTCAGAAGGGCATTATCAAGCAGTCCGGCGACGAAAACGAGCAGCAGATGCTGGTCGGCTATAAATATGAATACGGACGCGAGAGCCTTGAGGCAGGGGAGCTTGAGAAGGCAAAAAAAGCCTTCAGGAATGTGATAAAGCTTGACAAGGATTTTATCCCGGCCCATCTTGGTCTTGCAGAGGTGATGGTACAGGAGGAAAATACGGAAGAGGCCATAAACTATCTTGAAAAGACTTACCAGCAATACAAATCCATGATTGTGCTTGCCCGGCTTGAGGACCTGCTGCTCAATATAGGGGAGCCGTCACGACTGATAAGGCTTTACAAGAACAGCCTTGCAGAAAAGCCCTCTGACAATGTCCTGAAATTCTTCCTTGCCAAGCTTTATTACAGGCTTGAGATGCTTGATGATGCCCTTGAGATTATCCAGGGGATAGAAAACCCGGCTGCATTCCCCGAGATAGCCAGGATCAAGGGCGGGATATACCTGAAGCGGGGTCAGACAGAAAAGGCTGCAGAGGAATTCGGGTCTGCCCTGAACCTGAAGATGACGCTCAGGTTACCTTACTGCTGCCTGAACTGCGGTCATACCTCCGAGCAATGGGCCGGCAGGTGCTCATCCTGCGGCAGGTGGAACACATATTATTTTAATATCCATGAGACCTGCAGGGTTACAGATGCAGAGCGGGGATAAAGAAACCGGTCCGCGTACAGAGAGATTCAGACCCGGCAGGGTGGTTCTTGATACAAGCCTCTTTGTAAACCCGGATGCAAGGAAGTATTTTGGCGACACGCCGACTGAAGCCCTGGAGGGTTTTCTCTTCCTGGCGGCACAGATCCCGATACTTGAGTTTTATATGCCCCCTTCCATCTTCAGGGAGCTCCTGAACTTTATACAGAAGGACAAACTCTCAGGCGACCTCCTCGTGGTCCTGCATCAGAAACCACCAAGCAAATACGAGTTGACCTGCCCGGCCTTTCTGCTTTACGAGCTGATTGAGGATATAAGAGAGCGGATTAATAAAGGCCTGAGGGTTGCGGAATCAGCAGTCAGGGGAGTAAGCAGCAAGGGAGAGAAGGAGATCATTCAGGAGCTGAGAAGAAAATACAGGGAGGCGCTGAGAGAGGGGATAATCGACTCAAAAGAGGATGTAGACCTGATTCTCCTTGCAAGGGAACTGGATGCCCTGCTCGTTACAGCAGATCAGGGGGTGATTAAATGGGCTGAGAAGCTCGGCATTAAATGGCTCTTTCCCGAGAAATTCCGCGACTATCTCCTGAGTTCCATTAAAAAAGCCCGGCTCCTTGATATACAGATATAAGCCCCGGAAAGCAGAAGAAATCTTTCACGTCAATCATAAAACCCATAACCCCTGAGTTTTCGCCTCAGCTCTTTTGTACCCTTTGGAAAAGTCCTGTAAAAGACACACCTGTACCTGGTCCCGGCCCTCTCAATAGAGACCGGATGAACGCTCACCCCTGTTCTTCCGAGATGCTGCATCAGGGCATCCATCGTCTCTTTCCTGTTAACCCGGATCGTAAAAAACTCTTTTATGCTCTCTCCGGAGGCCACTCTCCGGACAGTATCCTGCAGGGGGTCTATCAGGGCATCGGCAATTGAGAGCTTGGCGGTATCGTCAAGCGTGAGGGAGTGCTCATATGTTATTGCGGCAATACGGATTAACCTCTGAATATAAAAACCAGCGGGAAGCTCGGTTATGAGGTGTGCCGTGGAGTGTATATCCCGTATGCAGGAGCTCAGCGTTACATACTTGACCTCCTCTCCTCCGGCAACTGATTTTATCACCAACCCTTCCCTGTCTTCCCTGTCAAGCTCAAAGAGAATGGTTTTGATCTCCTCTACGTCACTGTCCGAAAAAGGCCCCCAGTGTCTCACACATGGAAGGGACTTTTCTTCATATATCCTGTATCTCTCACCCAGGGAGATGCTCTTGCCGTCAGGGTCCTTGATGTCAAAGGCAAAGAAGGCGATATCCTCTTTCATATAAGGTACTGCCTCTGAATTATAGGGGTTTTCAGGACCCACCACCTCACCACAGAGCGTATAGTCAGGAAGATCATCGAAAAAACCAATGGGAAGAAGATCAGGAAGCCTGTCCGTTGTAAAGGGGCAAATAACCCCCCCTCTTGTAAAGGCAAAGACCCTCGCACCTATCCTCCTGACCCTTACATTATAACCGTCCATCTTCTCTTCAGCGTAGAATGGCCCTCTAAAATACCGTCTGATCCCCTGCTCAAGGTGCAAAATCCTCTTGATCTTCTGATAGCCGTGCAGTATTCCGCTGTCCCAGAAAACAGTGCCCCTGGGCAGACCGGAGAGGTCTTTTGTCAGGCGGTAAAAGGTTCTCTTCTCAATGTCGAAGGACTGTAAGGTCTCATTGTTTATCCTCTCCCCGGGGAGGTAATTTTTCAGGAAATCGGGAAACTCCGCTATCATCCCTGCCTCCTCAGGAAATCCTTTACAAACTCGACCTCTTCCTCCCGGCTTTTGATCCTCCCCCTCAGCCTTTCCTCCAGTATTGCATTAAATATCCTTGAATAAAGAGGTCCGGGCTCAATCCCCACTGACATAAGGTCTCCTCCCCTGAGTTCCGGTTTCACCTTTCTCAGCTCAAGCAGATACCTTGAGATGGCCTTCTGTATCTCCCGGTCGCCAGAAACTGCCATTGTGTAGAGGAGGGTTTCAAGGGAGAGGGGCTTGAGGGTATGATAAATCCTTACCGGATCTTTAGTCCTCAGCTCCTTTATAACCTGTTGGGCCTTTTGCATCTCATCAAGGATTATCGTCATATCCCTCGCAGGGGTTGAAAGCCTTTCAAGTGCTGCCTTCCGTTCCTCAAGACCGAGACCGGTAAGGAGCCCCATTATGTATACCCTTGAACGGTCTATCTCGTCCTCAAGAAAGAGGAGGTCAAACCATGTAAGACTCTCATGCACTGCTTCAAGGGTCTCCTCAAGCGACTCGGCAAACTTGAGCTCAGGGTGGATAACCTGCAGAAGGCCATATCCGGCAAGACTTTTCAGCGCCCTCACCGGATCGATCTCCTTAAAGGTAAGTACAAGCTCGTCATAAATCCTCGTGCCTGAGACACGTTCAAACAGGTTCAGTCTGAGGGCTGATTTTATGAGGTTTTCAGTATGTTTGTTAATCCTGAACCCAAACCTCTCTGCAAACCTGACAGCCCTGAAGGCACGTGTAGGGTCTTCTACAAAACTGAGGTTATGCAAAACCCTTATGGTCTTCTCCCTGAGGTCCCGCTGGGCGCCGAAATAATCAATCAGCTGCCCAAAATCCCTGGCGTTGAGTTTCACTGCAATCGCATTTATCGTAAAATCCCTCCTGTAAAGGTCTTTCTTGATTGAAGAGGTCTCCACCTTTGGAAGCATGGCAGGCGCCTCATAATACTCTGTCCTTGCAGTTGCAATATCCACTGTAAAACCGGGTGCCGGCATCTTCAGCCCGGCCTTTTCGGTAAAGCGGATCTTTGCCGTGTTGAACCTCTTGTGGGTAATGAGCTTGACCCCTCCAATCTGTCCGGCAAGTCTCCTGGCAAACTCAATTCCGTCACCCTCAACAACAATATCGATATCAAGGTTTTTCCCGCCCATCAGGAGGTCCCTTACCGAACCGCCGACAAGATATACATTATAACCAAGCCTGTCCGCCACCTCTCCGGCAATCCTGAGTAAGGCCACTATCTCGTTTGGAAAGCGTTCAACAATCAATCTGGATATATTCTTTCCCATGGCGGGTTTCTCTATCAGACCCTCCTTCTGTATCCTGCTGCGGCGGAGTGTTGCCTCGTAGAGGTCCCTGAGGAGGTCGGTCCTTGTGATGGCCCCGACGACCACCCTGCCGTTGTCAATAACAGGCATGAACCGCTGGTTCTGCTCTATCATCACGGACTCCACTTCCGTTACAGGGGCCTCGGGATATGTTACCCCAGCATCAGTTGTGGCAAACTCGGATGCCCTGCTGCTGCCGAACCCGTGAAACAACGCCTTCTCCACTATCTCCCTTGAGAGAAGCCCGTAATACTTATCCCCCTTCAGTACGGGCAGGACATTAACGCCGTATCTGGTCATAATTGTCGCTGCCTTCTTTATAGTGGTCTTCCACTGGATGGATATAACAGGGGCGGTCATTATGTCCTTTGCCTGCCTCTGGGGTTTGATAGTCTCCTTTATCTTCCTGACCAGTCTCTCTTCAATCACCTCAAGGGGTTCGTCCTTAAGGGTTGCAGATGCCGCAACCGGATGCCCGCCGCCTCCAAACTCCCCGAGCACCTCTGCCACATCAAGCTCCGGCACACGGCTCCTGCCGACCATCACCACCTTGCCTTCCATTGCAAGGAGCATAAACAGGGCGTCAACGTGCTCCATATCCATAATCCTGTGGGCAAGATGAGCCACATCACCAAAGTACTCCTCCCTCGATGCCTTTACGATCCTTATCCTTATGCCGTAGAGGAGCAGGTCCCTTGATGAGGCCACCAGTTCGTTCAGGAGTTTAAGTTCCGCCTTGCTCAACTCCGCCTTTATGTATTCCGACACTATATTGAGATTTGCACCATGCCTGAGGAGATAGGCCGCTGCAAGGAGGTCCCTCTCTGTTGTGGAAGGAAACCGCAGTGACCCGGTCTCCTCGTAGATGCCCAGGCAGAGGACGGTTGCATCCATCGGCGTAAGGGGAATCTTCTGCTCTTTTATTATCTCTGTAAAGATCGTTGCAGTAGCGCCTGCATCCTCAATAACCTCAACCTCGCCCCTCAGGTCCTTTTCTGTAATTGGATGGTGGTCATAGATATGGATCTTTACCTTTCCGGAGAGTGCAATTTCACTAAACGGACCGAGCCTGTGGGGGTTTTTGGTATCTACAATGATCAGACGGGTTACACGCTGCAGGTCTATCTCCCTGACTTTTTTGATCTCAACCGGTTCAAAAGTCTGGAGGAACTCTCTGACCTTCCTCTCCTGCGAGCCCGGGAAAACAGGTATTGCCTCAGGATAGATCTTTTTTGCGCCGAGCATGGAGGAGAGACAGTCAAAATCTGCATTAACATGGCAGACGATCAGGTCCATAAAGATAGGATAACCTATCCGTCAGCCTTTTTTCTGAGTTTCCTGCTTGTCTTTATCCTGTCCCGTCCACTGGATTTTGCCTCGAATAATGCGGTATCGGCAAGGGTTATGAGGTCATCGTGGGTATGAATATCATGTACGGGCCAGCAGGATATACCGATGCTTGAGGTAATCCTTTCCTTTCCGATTCCCTTGAATCCGTGTTCCCTGATAAAGGTCCTCAGTCTCCCGGCCTCCTTCTCTGCACCGTCAAGCGGTGTCTGGGGAAGTAAAATAATGAACTCCTCGCCTCCGTAGCGGGCAAAGACATCGCTCTTTCGAACATGGCTCCTTACGAGTTGGGCAAACTCCCTGAGCACCATGTCACCCATCCGGTGACCATAGGTATCGTTTATCTTCTTGAAATGATCGATATCCAGCATTAGGCAGGAAATGGGATGTCCATAACGCTCGGCGCTGCTGAACTCTTCTTCCAGCCGGTGATAAAAGTACCTGATGTTATACACCCCTGTTAGGTAGTCTGTTATGGCGAGTTTCTCAAGCCTTGATTTTTCATTCTCAAGTTTTTCAAAAAGAAAGGCATTATAGAGGACATTGGCGGATAGATTTGCAATTGCATTGCAGAGGTCAATCTCCCTCCTGGTAAAGGCCGACCTGACCCTTGATGTCCTCAAAAAAAGTGTCCC
>JAYWMQ010000031.1 GCA_035873375.1 Nitrospirota bacterium
GCTGAACTTTTGTTGATGACCCTGAAGAATTTTGATATAAAAGACCATAGGCAGGTAAATGTAAATGTTAAGATGTATGTTAAAGGCCAAGATTCACGTGGCCAAAGTTACAGATTGTATCCTCCGGTATGAGGGGAGTATAAGCATAGATGAGGATATACTGGAGGCGGCAGGGATGCTGCCTTATGAGCAGGTTCATGTAAGCAATCTTGATAACGGAGAGAGATTTACAACCTATATCATCCCTGGCGAACGTGGAAGCAGGAGTTTTATGCTCAATGGTCCAACTGCAAGAAAAGCCATTCCCGGTGACAGGATAATCATATTTTCATATTCCTGGATGGATGAAGAGGAGATATCCGCTGCCGTACCGCGAGTCTTGATAATGGATGAGGAAAACAGGATAAAAGAGGTTCGTAATCTGAAAAAAGGTTGATTTATGACTGAATCTCTCTTGATGAAAGGCAATGAGGTTGTTGCAGAGGCAGCAATTATGGCTGGTTGCCGTTTTTATGCCGGCTATCCTATTACCCCCCAGAATGAAATCCCCGAATATATGTCCTGGAGAATGCCCGAGGTTGGAGGTATCTTTATACAGGCGGAGAGTGAGCTTGCAGCCGTAAATATGGTTTATGGTGCTTCTGCCGCAGGCGTAAGGGCCATGACGTCTTCTTCTTCTCCCGGAATAAGCCTTAAGCAGGAAGGTATCTCCTATCTGGCAGGGGCCGAGCTTCCGGCGGTTATCGTTAATATCCAGCGGGGCGGTCCCGGGCTTGGTAATATATCAGGCAGTCAGCAGGATTACTTTCAGTCAACAAGGGGTGGCGGGCATGGTGACTACAGGGTCCTTGTGTATGCGCCTTTCAGTCATCAGGAGCTATGGACACTCACGATGAAGGCCTTTGACAGGGCTGATGAGTACAGGAATCCTGTAATGCTACTTGCAGACGGGGTACTTGGACAGATGATGGAGCCCTTTGTTCCAACAGAGTATGTTCCGCCTGCCCTGCCTTCAAAGGACTGGGTGCTTGACGGCTGCCGGTCGAGGCCTCCGAGGGTGATTAAATCTCTCTATCTCGGTGAGGGCAAGCTTGAGATGCAGAACCTGAAGCTCCAGGCGAAGTATCAGAGGATGAAGCAGGAGGACGTCATGTATGAGTCCTATATGGTTGATGATGCGGATGTGGTGATTGTTGCATTTGGAATAGCTGCAAGGGTCTGCCTTTCAGCCGTGAGGTCCTTGAGGAAAGACGGATGCAGAGTAGGGCTCTTCAGACCTGTAACGCTCTTCCCCTTTCCCGAGAAGCAGATAAATGACCTTGCCCGTATGGGCAAGAGATTTCTTGTGGCAGAGCTGAACCTCGGTCAAATGGTTGATGATGTCAGGCTTGCAGTTGATGGGCTTTCGGAAGTAAGGTTTTATGGCAGGGGCGGTGGTGAAATGATTACCGTTGAAGAGCTGACAGAGAAGATCAACCGGTTTCAGAAGGTATATTCATCTTAGATAGGTACTGATTACAAACCACAAAGCGCTATCCGTAATAACAATTTCCTACTATTTACTGTCATGCTGAACTTGATTCAGCATCTATCCTTTTTCCGCAACAGGAACTATCTATTCCTGCAGCAGAACGAGGTTGTCCCTGTGGATAACCTCATCGGAATATCTGTATCCGAGGGTCTTTTCTATCTCTGAGGTGCGGAGGCCTTTCAGTTTGCCGACCTCTTCAGAGGAGTAGTTAGTGAGACCCTTTGCAAACCTGTTGCCCCCTGTGTCGGTACAATATACGGCGTCCCCGGCCTTAAAACTCCCTTCGATGGATATTATTCCCGAGGGCAGGAGGCTTTTTCCCCTTGAGAGGATGGCATCCTTTGCACCGTCGTCAACCATGATGCTGCCCCTGGCCCGCAGGCCAAAGGCAATCCAGCCCTTTCTGGCCGGGATCTTTTCTGCCCCGGGTTTGAACTCCGTGCCGCAGGGGTTGCCGTGAAACAGTGACGGGAGCAGTCCGGGCACTTTGCCGCTTATAATATTTACCCTGATGCCGCATTGCACGGCCCTTTTCGCAGCGAGGAGTTTTGAGTACATACCTCCGGTACCAACGAGACTGCCGGTCCCGCCGGATAACGCTTCAATCTCCGGAGTTATCCTTTCAACTACGGGTATAAGCCTGGCGCCTTTGTAACGCCGGGGATCCCTGGTGTATAGCCCGTCGACATCCGAGAGTATTACGAGCCGGTCTGCATCCACCAGGCCTGCCACCAGGGAGGCAAGCTGGTCATTGTCTCCGAATTTTATCTCGTCTATGGCCACAGAGTCATTCTCATTGATAATAGGGATGATGCTGTAGTCAAGAAGGGTCAGGATGGTGTTTTTTGCATTGATATATCTTGCCCTGTCATAAAAGGCATCCCTTGTGAGGAGGATCTGTGCCACCTTTTTACCGTGTATGCTGAAACTCTTTTCATAGGCCCACATGAGTGTGCTCTGCCCGACAGAGGCAGCGGCCTGTTTGTGTCTGATGTCAGAGGGTTTTCTCTTGAGTCCCAGTTTTTTCATGCCCGCTGCAACTGCTCCCGAGGAGACTACAATCACCTCGTTTCTCATGGAATGTACCTCCGAGATGTCTCTTCCCAGCGCCCCTATTCTTGATTCATCAAGGCTGTTGCCGGTAGTGAGGAGGCTGCTTCCTATTTTTATGACTGTCCTCATTTTTTTTCCTGCTCTCTCAGTTTCTTGACCTCCAGTGCAAGATGGGAGACCAGCTCCTTGACCCCTCTGGCTGTCATGGCGGATATTTCAAAATATGGTATATCCTTCATTTTACAATATTCCCTCAATATTTTGACCCGCTCTTTTAAGGCAATATCCGTCTTTGTTGCAACAACTATCTGTGGCCTCAGGCTGAGCTCCTTGCTGTAAAGCTCCAGTTCACGGTTAACCTTAAGCAGGTTGTCAACAGGGTCACCAGCGGTCATCTCCGAGACATCCACGAGGTGTACGAGGAGCTTAGTCCTTTCAACGTGTCTGAGGAACTGGAAGCCGAGTCCTGCACCCCTGTGCGCACCTTCGATCAGTCCCGGTATATCGGCAACCACAAAGCTCTGAAAATTCCCGGTCTTGACTACCCCGAGATTTGGTTTCAGGGTGGTGAAGGGATAATCAGCTATTTTGGGCCTTGCCGAGGATATGGCGGCTATAAGTGTGGATTTTCCGGCATTGGGAAGTCCGATGAGTCCGACGTCGGCAAGGAGTTTAAGCTCGAGAACAATCTTTCTTTCTTCCCCGGGTTCTCCGGGCTGGGCAAACCTCGGAGCCTGTCTTGTGGATGTGGCAAAATGGGCATTTCCGAGTCCGCCCCGCCCCCCCTTTGCAATAAGTATCTCGGCAAAGGGAGTGTCGAGGTCTGTAAGCACCTCTCCGGTCTCGGCATCCTTTACAACCGTGCCCACAGGAACCCTGATAATCAGGTCCTTACCGTCACTGCCGTGCTTCTTCTTGCCCATTCCGTGCTGCCCGCGTTCTGCCCGGTATGTTTTTCTGTACACATGGTCAAGCAGGGTATATAGCTGGGGGTCTGTCCTTATAATTATGTGTCCGCCCCTGCCTCCATCGCCTCCGTCAGGCCCTCCCTTTGGGATAAATTTCTCCCTCCTGAAGCTGACGCATCCCCTGCCGCCGTCACCGGCCTTGATATCTATTTTTACATAATCAATAAACTTCACTTTTAAATGCCCCCTAATACCCCTTTACTAAAGGGGTATTTATAAATATCCCCTATGCTGACATGGGGATATAAGGTTTTTTCCTTGAAAACGGAAATAACAATAACGGTTTAACAAACTCTGTTTTTTTTCTTTGTTCAATGGAATTATATACAATCAGAAGGGGGCGGATGGTTAAGACCATGCAGGACAGGGTTTCAATCTGATAACGCTTTTGGAGATGAGCCTCAAAAAATATTATCAGAGAAGATTGGGAAAAGGGTCTCGCAGGGACAAGAGACCCTGAATTTCTTTAACTGACTGCCTCTGAGGGGTATACGCTTATCTTCATCTTTGTCCGGCCTTTTCTTTCAAACTTCACTACCCCGTCAATCAGGGAATACAGCGTGTCATCTCTACCCTTTTTGACGTTAAAACCCGGGTGGAATTTAGTGCCCCTCTGCCTGACAAGAATATTTCCCGCCTTTACAACCTCACTGCCGTATCTCTTTACACCGAGACGCTGTGATTCACTGTCTCTGCCGTTTCTTGAACTGCCAACACCCTTTTTATGAGCCATTTCTATCCTCCGTAGACTATATCATCTATCTTTATCTTTGTGAAAAACTGCCTGTGTCCCCTGAGTCTCTTGTAACCCTTACGTGGTTTCATCTTGAATACAATGACTTTCTTGTTCTTTGCTGTCTCAACAACTGAGGCCTTGACCGTAGCCCCTTCTATATACGGAGTTCCTGTGACCATCGTTCCCTCTTTTGATAAAAAAAGAACCCTGTCAATGCTGAGTGGATCTCCGGGGTTTGCATCAATCCTGTCAACGTTAAGCACCTGTCCTGCTGATACCCTGTATTGTTTACCGCCTGTTTCTATAATAGCGTACATAACGAAAGTCCTCCTGTTCGGCAATTTAAATCCGTTCCAATCCGGTCATGTAACAACAGTCCGTATGCAGACTGCGTGCATATATCTTAATCTGAACATATATTTAACCCTAAGCAGGGATAAAAAGTCAAATTATTTACAATAATGAGTCGATGTATTCCTTAAGAACCTCTCTGTCCCTGTCTGCAAGAGAAACGAATTCAATACCTATTCTGTAAGGAGCATCAACAATTTCAGGTTCAAACAGGCTTGCCACCCTTCCCTTGACGGAGACCTCTTTGCCGCCATCTGATTTGGTGAGTGTCATGAGGAATTCCGAATCTATTTTAAGGGGGGTTTCCGACTCGATGAGCATGCCGGAGAGGCTGATCTTTCTCACTGTAAAATTATGAGGGCATTGAATGTGTGCGTCACCGGGCTTCAGGTTAAACCGGCCGAGTATACGTTTTTCCAGAGTGAGGATGCGGTTTTTCTCAATAAATTTGAGCAAAGTCAGGGTCTTTTCACTCAGAACATCTTCAAATTTAATGCCGGCCCTATAGATGGGGACAACTTCACCTGCAGGTGATACTATGGTCTTGTAAAGTTTTGACCATACCACCTGCCCCTTCAGGTTAAGAATTTCACCTTTATGGTTTGCCTTGATCGTATATTCCTTATTAACCGAGATCATATGGTTTGCCTCAACAGCCATCCCGTCAAGGCTCATATTGAGTATTTTGACGTTAAGGACAAAGGTGAGGCACCCCTCGACACCATCAACATCATATCTCTTGTTTCCCCTTCTTTCTTCATAACCGTCAGTCATAATTTTATTAGGCCCTCATATTTTCTTTGCAGTTACTCCATAACTCCAACACTCCTTTACTCCAAAATTATTTACTCGATCTTTTATTTAACGATAATCCCCGCATACCCAACAACATAATCGTAATCACCGCTTACCTCTGCTGAAGTTGCGTATTTTACGAGTTCTGATGTGCCAGCACCAAGCTCGATGGCAGCATAGAGCATGGTTGTTACGGGTAAATACCCGCACATGGATATCCCCTTGGACAAAACCGTTCTGTAAAGACCTTCAGGATCAAGGGAGAGTATATGTTCGATGGCAAGGCTGTCGAGGGCTTTCGCCTGCGAGTCTGAAACATAGTGGCTCATGTCGGAGCTTGCAACGATTGTGACAGGGTAATCAATCCCCTTTATGGCCTTTGCAATGGATTTTCCGGCTGCTTTGCACTCCTCGAGAGAGGACTGCATAAAGATTATGGGCACAATCTTTACATTTGTGCTGAAGTATGCTATGAAAGGCAGCTGGACCTCAATTGAATGTTCAAACATGTGAGCCCTTGTATCCTTGCTGATGACTTCCGGTGCATTTTTGTAGATACGGTGTGCAAGCAGCTCGTCAATACTGAAGTTACCTGTTGGTATTTCCCATATGCCTGATGGCATGAGGGAGACTTTTTCACCAAGGCCCGTATGGTTTGGCCCAAGGAGAACAAAGGTATCAGGAAGTTGAATCCTTGAATAGACTGCACCGGCAACATGGCCCGAATATATAAGGCCTGCATGTGGGCAGACAGCGCCGATAACAGGCTCACGGGGGGTGTCAATGATATATTGTGAGACCTGCTCTGTAAGACCCTCCGGTGTTCCCGGATAAAACTGTCCTGCAACAGCGGGTTTCCTGATCATCAAAACACCTCTTCTTCCTCTTCATAGGGTGCATTTGCAAAATCAGCAAATCTGGTGGATTGAGAAAGATAGGTAAGCTTTACAGTTGCAGTCGGACCATTACGCTGTTTGGCTATAATAATCTCAGCCGTGCCCTTGTTGGAATTGTTATTTTTGGAGTATACCTCGTCACGATAAAGGAAGATTATTACATCAGCGTCCTGCTCAATAGCCCCGGACTCTCTGAGATCCGCAAGGCTCGGCCTTTTGTCCTGCCTCAGCTCAACCCCCCTGTTCAACTGGCTGAGGGCGATAACAGGCAGGTCCAGCTCCTTTGCAAGGGCCTTCAGCGACCGGGATATCTCTGATATCTCCTGTTCCCTGCGCTCAAAATTGCCCCTGCCCCTCATGAGCTGCAGGTAGTCGACAACCACCATGCTGAGGCCGTGTTCCATCTTGAGTCTCCTTGCCTTGGCCCGCATTTCAAGTACCGAGGTGTTGGAGGCATCATCAATAAAGATCGGGGCCTCAGCGAGTTTTCCGGCTGCTGATGTTAACTTATGCCAGTCCTCCTTGCGTATAAAACCCTTCCTGACGCTGTTTGAATCGACCATGGCCTCGGAACAGAGCATCCTGAGGGCGAGCTGTTTTTTTGACATCTCAAGGCTGAATATCGCCACAGGCTCGTTTAACTCAACCCCAACATGCTGGGCAAGATTCAGGGCAAAGGCGGTTTTTCCCATTGAGGGGCGTCCTCCGACTATAATCAGGTCGCCCGGCTGGAAGCCTGTTGTCACCTCATCAAGATCCCTGAAGCCTGAGGGCACGCCTGTTATGGCCTCTTTACGGTCATAGAGTTGCTCTATCATTTCAAAACTGTCCTTGATAATCTCTTTCAGCCTGGAAAATGGCGCCTTGATGCGTTTGTCGGATATTTCGAAGATCGTCTTTTCTGCAAAATCCACGAGGTCGTCAGCAGGAAGGTTTTCTTCATATACCGTAGTTGCGATATCGGTGGCAGAGCGGATCAGGTTTCTCATAAGTGCCTTTTCCTTAACGATCTTTGAGTGATATCTCACATTTGCAGATGTTGGAATGACATTTACGAGGGAGGACAGATATGATACCCCTCCGATGGATTCAAGCTTGTTTTTTGTCCTGAGATGGTCTGTAAGGGTAATAAGGTCAATGGGTTCGTTCTTCTCAAAGAGTTCAAGCATGGAGTTAAAGATCATGCGATGAGTGTTTCTGTAGAAATCATCGGCAGTCATGACCTCAAGGGATTTTAGTAAGGCCTCATTATCAAGGAGGATTGCACCAAGTATGGATTGCTCTGCCTCTAAGTTTTGGGGAGGTAATTTATCAAGTGCTTCATCGATTGTTGCCATGGCCGTTGTACTTCCACTTTAACAGATGTGAACAGTTTATCCAAGGTATTTGTGAGTATAAACCATCAAGGTACGGATTTCGTTACTCAGTTAATACGAAAATACATATTCCCGTTACATCCGATTAACGTATCCCTCTCATGTATCTCTTTCTCTGTAGTACCCGTGGTTAACAGTGTCATCAATCAGGTTAAGCGCTTTCCTCCCTGATTACCTGGACAGTAAGGTTGGCACTAACCTCAGGGTGAAACTTTACCTTGACAGTATATTCACCAAGGCGTTTAATCGGCTCCTCAAGTATAATCTTTCTCTTTTCTATATCGAACCCATACTCTTTCAGTACCTTCTGTATATCAATATTTGTTACAGACCCGAATAGCTTGTCTTCTTCGCCTGCCTTTGCCTTTATCACAACGGGTTTTGAGGCGATCTTTTCAGCAAGTATCTGTGCAGCATTCCTGACCTTGTTTGCCTTTTCCTGAATTATCCTCTTGTGGTGTTCAAATTCCTTTATGTTTCTCGGGTTGGCCTCAACAGCGAGGTTCCTCGGCAGGAGATAATTTCTGGCAAAGCCCTTTTTAACTGTTACAATATCCCCCATGTTCCCAAGGGTTTCAACATCTTCTCTAAGAATGATCTTCATAACTTTATTGCTCTCCTTTCAGAATTAGGTTTAATGTCAAAGCAGGGATTAAATGGCAAATCTTCTCCATTTCGGTCTTCAGCTCCCTTACGGAAATGGACATGTATAGTATAGCTGACATCGTCAAATACTTTCAACCCGGCAAGAGCGTGAGGTTTTGTTAGGGGACAGCCTTTACAAGGCAATGAGGCCCGCCGATAGGGGGATTGTCAAGGATTTTCCCCTCTATCAAGAGGGGATTAAGGGGTGTGTTCCTTTTCTGTTTTCTTCTGTAGTCGCTGCAATGTCAATCACTGCCCCCGTTGCTTTTTTTCTTGCCTGTCAAGAGTTTTGCATAGTGTGTACCAACGTAACGAAAAGGTGCATGGTTCCATTACGGTGAGAGACTCGCCACAAAATTTATAAGTCTTTTGAAGACTGAGGAGGAGAGGTGCGTTTGAACCTTTGTGATGCTCTATAACTCTTTAATTCTAAAAGATATTTCTTGAAATGTATTTTTTTCTTGACAGGGATATATAGGATGTCCCCAAAGTTCATCCTTAAAGCAGCTAACAAGTTATTAACTGGTTTCTTGATAACTACGGCAAATTTTAGAAAATTTCAATTTTCAGGTTGAGAGATGCTGTAAAAGTGCTTAACTTTTTGTTAAGCAAGCAAAAAGTGGAGTTATCCTATCCTCACTATCTTTAAGTTGTATTAACAAAAACAGTATAGAGGAGAATATGTTTCATATCAAGGGCAGAACTCCTCCGTCTTTGCACCGGAGCATATAGAAAATGGAATGCTTTTTGTCACGATTCAAGGGTAGACCTCAAAGGTTTATGTTCCGAAAGTTGACACTATAACATGCTCAAACAGCGTCCTGTGGCACTCGTTCAACTCCAAAGCGTTGTTAGACGTTCATTTAGTTTCTTTTCATTCTAAATTTTCCAAGCTTACGCCATTCTTCGATAAATTGCTGAGCAGCTTGCTTGGCTTGGTGTCGTCCAAGCCCTTTCTCTCGCATATCTTTAGCAATATGTTTTAAAAATATTCGATCCCACTCTTCCTTGAAGTTATCTGATACTTCAATGAGTATTTTCGGTTTATCTACAGTTGTAGCTAACCTATCTCCCTCTCTTCCTGGTTGAATATACAGTGTCCGAGCAGCCAGTATCTGATCAACTAATCCGCCTTGATTTACGATATCAAACTGTAAAATGATTGATAATTCAGCGGGTCGCTGGAAGTTTAAAAATAAAGCTATCTTATCTTTTTCACCTTCTATTTGACCCCATTGAGAGACAACATCACCGGGCGGTAAGTGCTGATGAATTCGAACCATTTCGTCAATATCTGGACGATTAGAAGTCTCAAGAATGACAAGTGGAATAAGTTTTCCTTCAATTATCCCTTGTGAAGAGACAGCTGCATCCGCAACTATTTTAACGAGTGATGTACCACTACTTAACATCTTCCGCCAATTTTTCTTCATCAGCAAACTCCCGGACCATGTTTGGTTCTAAGGTACTGAAGGCACCGTGACTGTCTGTAAAAATAAGTGTGTATGCATCTATATCTGAGTTACCTATCAAAATATCGTCAATTTTAAAGAATGCCCAGCCTGCAATTGTTAGGTGTGCGTTGATGCTTTCTGGAATTAAAAATGGTTTGATGTCGCCTCCGCCAAATCTATCAATAGGGTTATCATCATGCTGAACTTTAACAACCATGTGAGCGTTTGTAGCTGTTGTATATGCTATCTGAAATTCAATCTGTGCTATGGAATTGTCTATGTCAGAAGGATTGCTAATCGAAAGCGAAAACGCATAAATGGAAAATTGGTCTTGAGAGATTGATTTATGATAACCATCTACAAGATAGGGGACAAGCTTTGGTTGGCGTCGTTTTTCTTGTTGTTCTGCTAATAAAAGGGCGCGTTTTGATGTTCTGGCGCTTACGTAAGCAAACAATGCGGCAACCCACGCCGCAACTACTGACGCTGCAGCTATAAGAAGAGAAAATTTAGAAGACATTTAAAACCTCATGTATAGTGTCATCGCGTTTAAATCCATTTCAGGTCATATCCTACGTCTAACCAATAATTATATAGTTTTCTGTACTATCGCAAAGTGTACCAGACTGAAATGGTAATTGACAAGCATTCTGTTGGTTTTCTATAATTATTTAGTTGGTTATTAACCCGGCAACTATTCAGAGAGGCTGACAGCCAGTAAAATTGCGGGTTTAGCTATCAAATAATCTCTGTATTTAGATGCCGCTTTAATAACATGCATTTTGTGTGGACAAGTCACGTTGTTGCATACTATGCAAAACTTATACATTAATTGGTTCTTCCTCCCCTGTGCAATTGGATGTGTGCGGGCTCTTGGTGGTATGTCTAATCTGGGCTGTCGTAGCATGTTATAATCCTGCAATTTTATCAACTTTATTTTCTTGCCCGTCAATAGTTTTGCATAGTGTGTAACAACGTTCCGAAAGTCTGTCCTTGATAGCAATATTATGCGTTCTTATGTTCTTTGGAGATTTCAAGAATCAAGTTGCACTGTTCCTCGACATCTTTAATTTGTTTTTTGCTCAACTTAACAACTTGGTTTTTGTACCATTTTTCAAACGATTCAGACGATTCAAGTAGTTGAAAATGGCAGGATATTGCTGAAGATATATACTTTTTATTAGTTGTTCGTACAAATAGAGGATCAGAGTTATCTGGAAGCCGAAGGTAATAGGCTGCCTGATCGTTAAAAGAAGCGAACATCTCACATGATACATCAAGATTTTTTGTTGAATTATGGAGGTCAATAACAGATGTGACTTTTGGGGAAAAACCTAACAGATGGTGTCTGTACATAACTTCCAAAAGTAATAATCTTACAGTTGGATCTAAATACTCAGCACCAAGGGCAAACAGTCTGGATATATTTCCTCCATTTCCTATATACCGAACGAGAAGTGCTTCATAGGGTGCTATTTTTTTATATTGAGACCATAGTCTAGTTATTTCTTTATGTGATGTAGTCAGTAGCCTTCCTGAGCCTGTTTGCCATTCATTATGCTCTTCAATCCAGGAAAAATAATCAAGAGAGGTAGTTTCTTTTTTATCATGGGAAGCAAATTCTTTTGAAAAGGAAAGTAAAATCTCTCTGTTTCTTTTTTTGTTGGCATGTTTGGTGAGATGTCCAGTAAAGACTGGCTTTAAGACTTCCTTACTTATATCCCAACCGTCTTTTATGATACCCATGTGTTCCTCAATGTTTGATGATACGCATAACGCCTGCCTAACGTGCCGGGCTGATCCCGATGTCTTATCAGTGTCAACTTATTGAAAGTATATCATATTTTGTGGTGTTTTTTAGTCTTACCTGTCAATAGTTTTGTATAGGTGCATCAAATTCACCAAAGGTTTTGGAGGCTACCGTAAGCTATCAACAACGAGCCCTTGAAGAAGCAATGTCCAGCGATCGAAGACTACGAAAGAAAATTGAACAGATCGAGAGATTACTAAAGCCAGCAATTTAAACAAAAGCAAGGCTGGCTTGTTGCTTATTTGTTAATTTGAGACCTGCCCCCGTTGCTCCGGAGGAAATAAAGTGAGAAAGTCAACGTAATCAAAAGGGAAGAGGTTAAAGACCCCGCTTATCCGCTTAGGCTTCATATCAACTTTGGGTTAAGATTTTCGAAATCATCAGATAGGAATGATCGGATGATAGTATCTGACCATTCCTCACTCATCTTGCCTTTGTTAAGATCGTCTACTAATTGTTCCATAGAGACAAATTTTCCGCTCAAAGAAGTGCCTCTACGCTCAAAAAACTCTGAATTACTCAATGCCACTGCTACGTCATTTGTTGCCGCACGCCACTCGTATACAATAGCAACATGTTTCCCAATAGAAACTCCCTCGTCAACGTAGACTGCTCCGAGCAGGGTAAGAGCGTTTTCGTCCAAACGTAAGCGCAACTCCTCTTCGATCTCGCGGACTGCACATGCAGGAATGGCACGTCCTTCTTGGCTGTCTTCTCGGCGCACGTGGCCACCTGCCCAAATTACAATTTTTTCATGGAGGGGATTAGAGGAAGAAGATTCCTTGCGGCGCAGCCGCAAGACCTCGCCGTTTGCGTTTTTCACAATCACGACGGGAAGCGCCTGAACACGCTTGAGGTCAGATTCCACATCTGAGCGTGGAGCGAAGACCCCATCTGAGTGGAAGCAATCAACGAGCCTTGAAGCTGAATTGGCGTCGATAGCTGAGCTACTATTGAAGGCTTTTTCAACCTTTATCTTAGGGATGCTTAGAATATTCTCTTCAAGCAAATCCTCAATCCAGTCGAGAACCTGCCCAACGACCGTCTCTGCTGTCTTCTTTGCCGTCGATGTTTCTTCATTGTTTGATGTGTCTACCTCAAAGATACGGAACAAATCCTTCAGTTCATTTGCCGTAGACTTACAAACATCTGTCATCTGCTGCAGAACCTCAGGATTCATGATCGAGCCTTTCCCGCCTTCCACTGGGAGCAAGCCTTGCTCACGCATCATGGAGTCTTCTGGTGAAACGGTCATAAGAATGACACCAGTAATTCGATCTCTCCAGTCTGCCACCTCCAAGAAGGTCTGAACTACCTTTCGTTCTTCCGGGCGTAGGCGATTGAGTCTCTCCATCATGCGTAGCCAGCAAAGTGAATCAAATATTCCCCGGTCAAGAATCAATATCTGTGGGTCTTCCGGCCTTGGTGGCGTCTGAGTCTTTTCAAGTAATTGGGCGAGAGTTGTGCAAGCAGTCCAGATGTTAAAATTAACATGTTTCTTGTCTTTGATCGGACAGATTGATGCCCGTTCGATCACAATCTCTGTCTTGAATCCGCACCTCTTCAAGAAAGCCTGAACTTGGCTAATCGTAGTTGTTTTCCCTGCCTTGGGAACGCCAGCGAATTCAATGACGATTGGTTTTCGTGCGGCGTCGGGAAAGAGTTTTGATGCCTTCTCGGCTCGTTTCTGTAATTTAGATTTTGCCATCATAAGAAATTCGTTATCGAATGCTATTTTGTACCTAACAAGTTATTGACTGGTTTCTTGATAAATATGGCAAATTTTACGAAAATTCCAGTTTCTGGTTGAAATATGCTGTAAAAAGTGCTAAACATTCATGTTAAGCAAGCAGAGTGGACTTATCAAGAGATTTTATATGCTAATGTAGCAGGTGTCCATAACGGCTGTCAAGGTTTTAAAAAAATTTTGGGTAAATCATTTAATACCTTCTTGAATGAAAAAGCAGTTCCAACAAGGGATTAATTTTCCACGGAAATGCCGAATGGGCCTTTAATTTTTTACCCCCTTCACAACCTGCTCAATACCGGCATCGGTATTAAATGTAGTGGCCTCCGGGACTATCCTCTTTATCAGCCCTGAAAGCACTTTCCCCGGTCCCACTTCAATGAAGGTATTAATTCCTGAATCAGTCATGTTTCTTACGGAGTCTTCCCAGAGCAGGGTGCTGTCAAGCTGTTTTACGAGGGATGCCTTGATGCTGTCAACGGTATTGAGAAACATTGCATCGGCATTGTTTACGATAGGCACCTCCGGGGGATTGAAATGGATGTGCCTGAGCTCTTCTGCAAGCTTTATGGATGCCTCTATCATCAGTGCGCAGTGAGACGGGGCGCTTACGGCAAGCGGGATGGTCCTTTTTGCGCCTGCCTCCCTGGCGAGTCTCATTGCCTCTTCCACTGCCTCCTTTTTACCTGCAATAACTATCTGTCCGGGGCAGTTATAGTTTGCAGGTGAGACATAACCTGACCTGACGGACAGGCATACCTCATCCACCTGCTCCCTTTGAAGCCCGAGTATTGCAGCCATCAACCCCGTTGATTCAGGGACTGCGGTCTGCATAAAACGTCCCCTCTTTTCAGTCAGAAGGACTGCGTCCCTGAATTCAATCACTCCTGCTGCAACAAGTGCAGAGTATTCACCGAGGCTGTGACCTGCCACTGCTGAAGGGGCAAGCCCCTTTGCGGTCAATACCCTGTGGGCGGCTATACTTGCGGTAAGCAGGCAGGGCTGTGTCCTGAATGTCCTGTTCAGTTCCTCCTTCGGGCCGTTAAAGCAGAGTCCTGCCACATCATAGCCGAGCAGTTCCGATGCCTCTTCAAAGGTCTCCCTTGCCTCCCGGTATTCTTCATGAAGGGCCTTCCCCATTCCAACGTATTGTGAACCCTGTCCCGGGAATATAAATGCCATGCTCATATTCCCTTTACCTCTTTCAATTTCTTTATGATAACGGGCAGTACCTCATGTACGTCCCCGACTATTGCATAGTTTGCCACGCTGAAGATCGGGGCGTCCGGGTTCTTGTTTATGGCTATTATGATGTCGGAGGACTGCATTCCCACAAGGTGCTGCACAGCACCGGAGATGCCGCAGGCAATATAGATTTTCGGACAGACTGTCTTGCCGGTCTGACCGACCTGATGGCTGTAAGGAATCCATTCTTCATCCACTGCAGCCCTTGACGCCCCGACAGCGCCGCCAAGGAGTCCTGCGAGCTCCTCGAGCATCTTAAACCCCTCTGCGTTTCCAAGTCCCCTTCCACCAGCCACAATAACGTCGGCCTCCTGGAGGTTCACCATTGTATCGGAGACCTCTTTTACGGTATCCGTCACCCTTGTTTTCGACCGGATGTCATCGGCCTTTATCTTCAGTATTTCTCCTGTTCTGCTTTTGTCATATTGGCCCTTTTTCATGACCCTCGGCCTGACGGTTGCCATCTGGGGCCGGCGGTATGGACAGAGGATTGTGGCCATTATATTGCCGCCGAATGCTGGACGTACCTGGAGCAGGTTTCCGGTCTCAGGGTCAATTTCAAGTGAGGTGCAGTCTGCTGTGAGTCCGGTCCGTACCCTTGCAGCAACCCTCGGAAAGAACGACCTTCCGGTGGGGGTTGCTCCGGTGAGGACAATCTCGGGCCTGTGTTCTGAAATGAGACGGGACAGGAGCTCCACGTAAGGTTCGTCATTAAAGTGTTCGAATATGGGGTCGTCTGAATGGTATACCCTGTCGGCGCCCCAGTGGATAAGCCTCTCTGCCCCTGAATAGTCTGCACCGAAGAGCACGGCTGAAAGCCCGGCCCCTCTCGCATCGGCAAGTCTTCTGCCTGCACCAAGGAGCTCAAATGAGACATCGGCAACCCTGCCGTCTCTCTGCTCGGCAAATACCCATACACCCTTGCAGGAGTCCCTGTCAGTGGTATCTTCAACACCCGCTCCGGTCTCAATCTCTTTTATGGCCCCCTCGGGACAGACCTCAAGGCAGGCCCTGCAGAGCTGGCAGTATTCATTTATAAATGCCTTGTCACTCTTCATTACAATGGCATCATAGGGGCATGAACTCAGACAGGTTTCGCAGCCTGTGCAAAGTTCATTGTCAACAACTATACGCATAATTGATATCCTCCAAAATTAGCTTGACTGGTTTTTTGTGTTCTGTATTTAGTTTAGTCAGAGTCTGTTTATAAAGTCCAACCATTGCCGTTTTTTCCTGTTATTCCCCAAAAACGTTCGGGAATCGTTTTTTAAGAAGGATTCCGGACAAGCCGGAATGACAGATGACCGTAGTTTATAAACAGACACTGTTTATATGCATTTGAGGCTTTTTAGTTCTTCGATGAGCTGTGCTGCCTGCTCCCCGGGTGTGCCGGTGAGTATCTTTCTGTCCTTCTTTGCCTCAGGTGCAAAGATGTTTTTTACCTGTGTGGGCGAGCCCGCAAGACCGAGGTTCTTTTCTTCAGCGCCGATGTCGGTATGTGTGAGCTTCTTTATAACGGCCTTTTTGGCCTTCATCTTGCCTTTCAAAGAGGGCAGTCTTGGCTGGTTCAGCTCCTTGACAACCGTCAGAAGAACCGGTACAGAGGTTTCAACAACATCATAACCCTCGTCCATTAACCTCTGGACCCTGAGCGTGTTGGCATTAATATCCTCGAACTTTCTGACATAGGCAACGTGAGGTATATTGAGGAACTCCGCCATTTCAGGTCCTACCTGGGCAGTGTCACCGTCGATTGCCTGTTTTCCGCAGAGTATTATATCAAAGCCGATTGTCCTGACTGCACTTGAGAGGGTATAGGCTGTTGCCAGGGTGTCTGAGCCGGCAAATGCCCTGTCTGTAAGGAGCACTGCCTCGTCTGCACCCATTGAGATGGCCTCTCTCAGTGCATCCTCTGCCTGGGGAGGGCCCATTGTCAGCACTGTTACAGTGCCGCCTAACCCGTTCTTCAGGTGCAGTCCTGCCTCGATTGCGTGCAGGTCGTAGGGGTTTATGATGCTGGGCACGCCATCCCGTATAAGGGTATTGGTCTCAGGGTTTATCCTCACCTCTGCCGTATCCGGTACCTGCTTGATGCAGACTACTATCTTCATGAACCATTCTCCCTGCCCACGGCCTCCTTGATAAGGGCCTGTCCAATCACGTTTCTCTGAATCTGGTTTGTCCCTTCGAATATCTGCAGAATCTTCGCATCCCTCATCATCTTCTCAACCGGATATTCTCTCATATAACCGGAGCCGCCCATTACCTGTACGGCATCCGTGGTCACCTTCATGGCCGTATCAGTGGCAAATACCTTTGCCATTGCAGATACCTTGGAGAAATCTTTAGCGCCGCTGTCAATATGCTTTGCCACTGCATATACCAGTGCCCTTGATGCCTCCACCTGGGTGGACATATCTGCAAGCATGTGCTGGATTGCCTGAAAGCTGATGATGGGTTTGCCAAATTGTACACGCTGTTTAGCAAATTTTATTGCCTCGTCAACTGCCCCCTGGGCAACACCGAGTCCCTGTGCTCCAACCCCAACCCTTGACTGATCAAGGGTCTTCATTGCGACAATAAAACCCATACCTTCACGGCCAAGGATATTTTCCTTTGGTATGCGGCAGTCCTCAAAGATCAGCTCACTTGTTACAGATGCCCTTATGCCCATCTTTTTCTCTTTTTTGCCAAATGAAAAACCTGGCGTCCCCTTCTCTATAATAAAGGCACTTGCGCCCCTTGGACCCTTGGACCGGTCTGTAATGGCTATTACTGTATATATATCAGCCTCGCCACCATTGGTAATCCACTGTTTGGTGCCGTTAAGGATGTAGTAATCACCGTCTTTTACGGCAGTGCTCTGCACACCAGCGGCATCACTGCCGGCATTGGCCTCTGTGAGTGCAAAGGCCACGAGTTTCTTGCCCGCAGCTATACCAGGCAGATACTTTTCTTTTTGTTCATCTGAGCCGAACATTAATATCGGGTATGTGCCGAGCGCATTGGCAGCATAGGTTGTGGATACCCCGAGACATGCCCAGCTCAATTCCTCTACTGCCAGGCAGAGTTCAAAAGAGCCCCTTCCGAGTCCGCCGTATTCTTCAGGGATGAATATCCCGAATATATCTGACTGGGCAAGTACCTTCATAATTTCATGGGGAAACTCTTCTTTCTCGTCAAGCTCCGCCCTTACAGGTACGATCTTCTCTTCTGCAACCTGTCTTGTCAGCTCTCTGAGCATCTGCTGTTCTTCAGTAAGAAAATAATTCATGGTCTCCTCCTGTAGTAAGAGTCATTAGTCAATGGTCATTAGTCGTTGGCCGTTTGACCAATAACCAGTGACCAGTGACAAATGACCATCTCAACCGCTTATGTCCACGCCCTCTATCAGGATATCAGGTGCGCCTATCTTTCCGTAAAACCGCAGATTACGGCTGACTCCCGTAATATTTCCAAAAAACTCGAGTATGTTTCCGGAGATGGCGGCCTCCTTTACAGGATGTCTGACCTCTCCGTTTTCAATCCATAGCCCTGTAACACCTATCGAGAATTCCCCGGTTATGGGGTTTGCCGTGTGGATGCCCATGGCCTCTGTGACGAGCAGTCCCCGCTCCATCTGCCCGGTCAGCTCATCATAGCCGTATATGAATTTATCCGAGGCCCCTTCAAGATAAAGATTTGATATTCCCACTCCCGGTACACCGTGTATTCCATGCCTGACGGCATTGGCTGTTGAGACGGTGCCGTCTTTTCCGGCTGTATAGATGTTGTACAGAAAACCCATGAGCCGGCCTTCCTGAATGAGCCTTTTTTCAAGGGAGGGAGTGCCTTCAGCATCAAAGGGTCTGCTGCCGACTGCTCCTTTCATGAGGCCGTTGTCTACAATATTTATCTTTTCGGAAACCACCTGCTCACCCATTTTGCCGATGAGGAGGGACTTCCCTTTCTGCACATTTTCTGAGGAAAAAGATGATGCAAGGACACTCAGGAACTCAGTTGCCACGGAACTGTCCAGAAGGACGGAGCCCTTTCCGGTTATGATCTTTCTTGCCCCCAGCAGCCTCAAAGCCCTGTCGGCGGCCTCCCTGCCCACAGTCTCAAAATCCACTCCCCCCAGGAATCTGTTGCTCTCATACCCCCAGCCCATCTGTGCATCATGGCCGTCTTCTGCTACGACCATTATCTGGGCGCTTGCAGATGTTGCCCTGTACCCGGCCTCAAGCCCCCTGGAGTTGAGGATAAGGATTTCAGCCTCGGCAAAGCTGCCGGATGCCTTCCTCACCTTTGTTATCCGCTGGTCTCTACTGAGGGCCGCATCTTCAATCTGTCTTACCCTGTCTATGGCATCTTCTTCGGAAATAGCCGCAATGGTTCCGTCATATGTATCAACTTCAGGACAGGTTGCAGGTCCGGCAATATCAAGGCAGGGGTCCTCCCCTGTAAAGAGGGAAGATTCAAGGGCATCGTCAACGACTCTCTGCCAGTCCTTCGGTTCAGTTGAATAGGAGAAGCCGAGGCGTTGTTTCTTTATGACCCTGAGGGAATAACCAAAGTCCATTGATGTCTCGAGGGCATCAATTTCCCGGGATTTTACCTCTACAGAGAGTGACCTTGCGGACAGCATAAAGACTTCGGCAAGATCTGCTCCGTTTCTTATCGCTTTCTTTAAAATATCTTCTGCCAAGTCTGTGTCAATCTTCATAGTATGTGGCTGATGCAGTATCCGACTCCCAGACAGTGACTGCCGAGACCCTGATGTTTTCATCATCAATCTTCCTCTTGAGGGAGTCGAATATCCACCTGGCAATGTTCTCAGATGAAGGATTTATTTCAGTAAAGGGGAATATCTCATTCAGAGCCCCATGGTCGAGTTGCTCGACAATCTCGTTTGTATAACTCTTCAGGTCATGAAAATCTATTGCTATATCCAAATCATTCAACCTCTCGGCAAGTATATGGACCTGAACCTTCCAGTTATGACCATGAAGGGCCTCGCACTTCCCCTTATAGCCCCTGAGCTGATGGGCTGCTGAAAAAATGGTCTCTATTGTAAGTTCATACATAGTTTAAAATACTCTTCACCCATGGTGATAAAACGAGAGTTTATATAATAACGATCAAGAAGTAACGGACTCAGTCACTTCTTTTAAATATTGCGATATAGGGGAGGTTCCTGTATTTGTTGTCGTAATCCAGGCCATAACCCACAACGTATTTGTTCGGTATTTCAAACCCCTTGTAATCAATCGGCACATCTACAATACGTCTGTCAATTTTGTCGAGAAGGGCACAAATCTTCAGTGACCTCGGCAACCTTGCCAAAAACCTCTCCCTGAGGTAGTTCAGGGTTATCCCGGTGTCAACAATATCCTCAACTATCAGGACGTCCCTGTCCTCTATCTCCTCCCTCATGTCGCAGTGTATCTTCACTTCGCCGGTAGTGTCCGTCTTTGCATAGCTTGAGGCTATAATAAAGTCGATGGTCAGGGGTACCTGAATATGCCTGACGAGGTCGGAAAAAAACATGAATGCCCCCTTCAGCAGCCCCACCACGAGCAGTTCCCTGCCCTCATAATCATTTGAGATTTGCCGGGCGAGTTCCTTCACCTTTGCCTGAATCTCTTCCGCTGTCAATAAAGGTTTGCCTATGACCATCCTGCCTCCTAATGTCCTGAAGTGAAGCTCCCGGATCAGGGATTCGGTATTTTTTAAATTTATAAATGTATAGGTTCTATTATTAAATTAAGTGTTTCCAGGTTTCAAGACACTCAGGTATTCAAGATACGTATATATTAACATAGCAAGTATATTAACATAACAGGACAAGGGAATAAATCCCTGACTATGTTCCTGTTGCGGAAGCGTTGCCAGGGTCTATTTTAACACTGATTTTATATTATTTTCATCTTTAAAGTGCAGCCTTGACCCTGCTGAATGATTGTTTTTGAGAATCGGAAAAAGCAACTAAACCACGGAAATGCCGGGAAAAATCTGCCCGGATTTGACTTTTATAAGGAAAATTGATAAATTAATATGTACGTTTTTACATTATCCGGCCCTGGCTATTGTCAGTAGTAGATCAGAAGGGACGGTTAACGCATCCTGTAGATCCGGTGCAGGAGCGAATTTTGGAGAGTGGTTAATCCACTCTTTTATTTTTAGTTTACATGGTATCCAGGGAGATAATAAGGAAGAAGGTAAGGGAACTGGCAAGGGAAGCCACAGAGATAGCAGGGGTTGAGCTCTTTGATGTGGAGCTGCTCGGACAGAGGGGAAAGATGATCGTAAGGGTTATCATCGACAATGAGCAGGGGATCGGCATAAAGGACTGTGAACGTGTCAGCAAACAACTGGAGGCCTTGCTCGATGTGGAAGACCCGATTCAGGGCTCTTACACCCTGGAGGTGACCACCCCGGGGCTTGACAGGCCACTCAGGGGTATAGAGGATTTTGAGCGGTTCAAGGGCAGGTTGGCAAGGGTGGTAACCACGGAGAGGATAGCCAATCAGACATTCTTTGTCGGGAGGATAAAGTCCGTAAAGGGGGACACTATAGTCCTCGAGCTTGAGAATAAAGAGGTTGAGATACCCTACAAAATTGTCTCAAAGGCAAGACTGGAGATAGAATTTTAATGAATAAAGAGTTTTGTTACATCATTGAACAGATATGCAGGGAAAAGGCGATTCCAAAGGATGCTGTGCTCAAGGCGCTTGAGTCGGCTCTCTTGAGTGCTGTCAAGAAGAGGTTTAGTGGTAAAAGGAATGTGGAGTTACGCATTGACCCCCAGACTTGTGAGATTCATCTCTCGGTACTTAAGGATGTTGTTGAGGTGGTTAACAACCCGGAGGAAGAGATATCTCTTGAAGAGGCCCGGAAGATTGATCCCGAAAAGAATCCGGGTGATTATGTTGCCATTCCTTTAGAGCTGCATGATTTTGGCAGGATCGCTGCACAGACGGCAAAGCAGGTTATCGTTCAGAAGGTCAGGGAGGCGGAGCGGGAGATTGTTTACAACGAATTCAAGGATAAGGTTGGCAAGATTGTCAGTGGGGTTGTGACTCGTAAGGAGAGGGGAGTCTATTTTGTAAACCTTGGCAGGATTGAGGCCCAGCTTCCTTACAGGGAGACCCTGCCGGGAGAGAACCTGAAGAGGGGTGATGCTATCAGGGCTCTTGTGCTGGATGTCCGTGTTTCACCAAAGGGGCCGGAGATACTCCTTAGCCGTACTTCACCGGATTTTGTTGCTGAGCTATTCAGGACGGAAGTTCCGGAGATAGATGACAGGATTGTAGTAATTGAAAATATAGTGCGCGAGCCGGGGGAAAGGACAAAGATCGCCGTTACTTCAAATGATCCCTCCATTGACCCTGTAGGGGCCTGTGTCGGAATGAAGGGTACCAGGGTTCAGTCCATTGTCAGGGAACTGAGGGGTGAGAGGATAGATATTATCCCCTGGAGTGATGACCCAAGGATGCTTATCTCAAGGGCGTTAAGCCCTGCTGCAGTCGACAGAATAGGGATAAATGAAGAGGACCGCACTGCCATGGTTGTTGTCAATGACCAGCAACTCTCCATTGCTATAGGAAAACGGGGGCAGAATGTCAGGCTTGCCATGAAGCTGACGGGTTGGGAGATTGACATAATCAGCGAGTCCGAGTATTCAAAGATTAAACAGGATGAGGCTGAGTCTGTCTTTGGAGAGACGATAGATGAGAGCAGAGCTGAGGATGAGGATGAGGATGAGAACGAGGATGAGAACGAGGATGAGAACGAGGATGAGAACGAGGATGAGAACGAGGATGAGAACGAGGATGAGAACGAGGATGAGAACGAGGATGAGAACGATAAGCCAGCGGATTAAATAGCGGATTAATATAGATGTATATTATGTTCAGGTAACGGTCAGGACAGGGGCTGGACTGAGTAACAGCAGGATTTTTTTAATCCCTGCCGTTGCCTGTCTTAGATATGCCTTCACATTCATGAATAAAGACCTCCATGATTATCCCGTCCAGTTTATTAAGGGCATCGGTCCCGGAAAAGCAAAATTACTTGCAAGACTTGGAATAGAAACGGTAGCTGATGCCCTCTACCACATCCCCCACAGATACGAAGACAGAAGGCTGAAGTGCAGGATTGCCGATCTCAGACATGAAGAGCTCCAGTCAGTAACCGGCAGTGTCATCTCAACAGATATTATTAATACCCCCAGAAAGAGGATGAAGATCTTTGAGCTTGTCATCGCTGATGAGACAGGCATTCTGAGGGCGAAGTGGTTCAACCAGCCCTATATGAAGAAACTCTTTTCCCCTGGCAGTACCGTTATCCTCAGCGGTATTGTCAGGAGGGGCCCATACTCGGGAGCCGGACTTGAGATGCAGAATCCCGATTACGAGATTCCCGGCAAAGGGCATGACCGGGACAGCATACATACATCAAGGATTGTGCCCATATACAGGACAACATCAGGCCTTGGGGCAAGGGTCCTCAGGACGATGATGTTCAACATAGTTGACGTTGCTTCTTCCCACCTTGCAGAGTATATGCCTGACGAGATTTTGGAGAGGTATGACCTGCTTCCGATCAAAGAGGTTTTTAAACATATCCATTTCCCCCCGCCGGAGGCTGACCTGGACGACTTAAACAGGGGAGTGAGCGCCTATCACAGGAGGCTTGCATTTGAGGAATTTTTCCTGTTGCAGACAGGTCTTGCGGCCATAAAGAAGGGCAGGGGGGGAGAGAAAGGAATATCTTTCAGGGCAGGGGGCAAGCTGGTTAAAAGAGTGGAGGAGATGCTTCCTTTCAGGCTTACCAATGCCCAGCAAAGGGTTTTTGCGGAGATAGAGGCGGATATGCAGAGTCCGGGACCGATGAACAGGCTTCTTCAGGGAGATGTGGGCTCCGGCAAGACCATTGTTGCATTAAAGGCGATGCTTGTGGCAGTTGAGTCAGGCTATCAGGCCGCACTCATGGCCCCCACAGAGATTCTGTCCGAGCAGCACTATCTGAACGTCCGCAGTCTCATGGAGAAGCTGGGGCTGAGGTGTGTGCTCCTTACCGGTAGCAAAAAAGAGAGACCACTTCAGGAGATTGAGTCCGGAGATGTTCATATAATCATAGGCACGCATGCCCTGATTCAGAAAAATGTGAGGTTCCACAGGCTTGGCATGGTGGTTATTGACGAGCAGCACCGGTTTGGGGTGATGCAGCGGGCCATGCTGAGGAAAAAGGGATTGAACCCTGATGTGCTCGTCATGACGGCAACGCCCATACCAAGGACATTATCCCTGACACTTTACGGAGACCTTGACTGCTCTGTAATTGATGAGCTTCCACCTCGGAGAAAGCAGGTAATTACCAGGCTCTTCAGGGAGGGAGAGAAGGGAAAGCTGTATGGTTTGATCAGGTCTGAGATAAAGAAGGGCAGGCAGGCATATATTGTCTACCCCCTGATAGAGGAGTCTGAAAAGATGTTTTTAAGGTCGGCCATACCGGGGAAAGAGGCATTTGAGAAGATATTCCCTGATTTCAGGACAGGCCTCATTCATGGACGGATGAAGCCGGATGAGCGCGAAGAGATAATGCAGTCATTCAAAAACGGTGAGCTGGATATACTTGTAAGTACTACTGTTATCGAGGTTGGTGTGGATGTTCCCAATGCCTCCCTGATGCTGATTGTTCATGCAGAGAGGTTCGGACTCTCTCAGCTGCATCAACTGAGAGGCCGTGTGGGCAGGGGGGTTCATCAGTCTTACTGTTTTTTACTGGCTTATGGTAAGCTTTCAGAAGAGGCGCAGAAGAGGCTTGAGGTAATGGTCGGACACACCGACGGATTCAGGATTGCCGAAGAAGATTTTATACTCAGGGGGCCGGGGGAGTTTTTCGGGACAAGACAGTCGGGCATGCCTGACCTGAAGGTGGCCAACATGATAAGGGATGCACGACTGCTGAGTATGGCGAGGAAGGAATCCTTTAAAATAATAGAGAAGGACCCTGATTTATCAGGGTATCCTTTACTCAGGGATAGGGTTGAGAGGTTCTGGCGTGGTAAAATAGAAATATTCAGGACGAGTTGATGAGGAGGGTGAGATGCACTGGTTGCGTATTAAAAAATGGTTTCAAAATGGGGTGGAGAGACTCAGATGGCTTGCCTCTCTGTTCAGTGAGAGACTCCATATTGAACTTGCCATTATCAAGCTCCTTAATAACATGGAAGTTCTCAGGAAAAAACGTGAAGAAGTTGTTCTGCGTCTGGGCGAGAGGGTGTTACAATTAAAGGAATCGCCCAGTCCTGATGTGTTTACTGATCAGGAGATTCGTGCTATCCTTAAAGAGATAGAGGCTATCAACGAGGAGATCGAAGCAGCAAAGAGCAGGGTAAGTGAATTGAGCAAGCTGGAGGATTAACTACCATAAATGCAGGATTTCATCTTTGATTTCTCAGGCTCGGAAGTTATGATATACGCTATTGTTTTTGCATTTGGTCTTGTTATCGGCTCTTTTCTCAATGTCTGCATATACCGGATGCCGAGAGAATTGTCGATTGTCAGACCTGCCTCACGTTGTCCTTCCTGTGGCAAGGGCCTGAAACCATGGGACAATATACCTGTGCTCAGCTTTATCCTGCTGGCGGGGAGGTGCAGATACTGCGGAGAGCGTATCTCTTTCAGGTATCCGGTAGTTGAGTTTCTCAATGGCCTCTGTTATGTCCTTGTGCTCTGGAGGTTTGGCCCCGGGCTGAGCAGCCTTGTATTCATGATATACTTTTCAACCCTGATCGTCATCACATTCATTGACCTTGATTTTCAGATTATCCCTGATGTTATCACACTTCCCGGTGCAGTCATAGCCCTGGTTCTGGGGATCTTTCTGGTCTCAGACCCCTTTGACAGGGGGACTAACCTTGGGATGGTTCAATCCATTACAGGATTTTTCCTTGGGGGCGGTCTCTTCTATGCCGTGGCCGTGCTGAGTAGAGGCGGTATGGGCGGTGGTGACATAAAAATGATGGCAATGGTGGGTGCGCTGACGGGGTGGAAGGGTGTATTGTTGACGACTTTCCTGGGAAGCCTGGCAGGCTCGGTCATCGGTATCGGCCTTATGCTCTTTAAGGGAAAGGGCAGGAAGACCAGGATACCATTCGGTCCGTTCCTTGCCCTTGGCTCGGCAATCTCTGTCCTGTGGGGACAGGAGCTGTTGAAGCTCTATCTGAGGGGGTATTCTTAAACCATGAACAAGGTGGATTTCTTTACTGAACAGACATTTGTACTCTCCCTGCTGCTCTTTATTGTGATAATAATCTTCCTCTTCTTTTTCTTTATAAGGATATTCAGGCAAAAGAGGAAGGAACCCGAAGAGGACCGTTCGGATGTCTCCTTTGTGGTTGATACATTTCATGAACTTGTTGCCAGGCTCAAGGAGAACGAGCGGGAGCTGGAGCAGCTCAGGAAGAGGGCAGAGGACCGTGCAGAGGAGGTGGAGAGTTACAGTGACAATATCGTCCAGAGTGTTCCCAGCGGTGTTGTAAGTCTTGACAACGACCTCAGGCTGACAAAGGTCAATAATGCGGCTGCCATGATACTGCGCTACAGACCTGAAGACATTGTCGGAAAACCCTATCACGAGGTCTTCCGCTCCCCCCTTAAGGAACTTATTGAGACGAGAAAGAGCCTCAAGCGCGGAGAGTATCTCTATGAGAATGCAGCGGGTGAGAAGAGGTGGATAGGCCTCAATATGTCGTCCCTCTTTAACCGTAACGGCGATACCATTGGACAGATACTCATCTTTACAGACCTTACCGAACTGAAATCCCTTGAAAAACAGATAAGGCTGCGGGAATGGCTCTCGTCTCTTGGTGAGATATCCCTCGGAATAGCCCATGAACTCAGGAATCCCATGGCTGTGATTTCAGGTTATGCAAAGATACTGTCAAGGAAGAAGGATATCAGCTCCATCCCGGAGGTTGAGACCATAATGAAAGAGATAAACGTTATGGACAGGATAATCGGAGATTTTCTATCCTTTGCAAAGCCGATAACCCCCAATATGATGGATGTGGATATAAAGGAGATTGTTGAAAACATAGTTGAGCAGCTTCTGAAAGACCGGGACGATATTAAGCTGGATGCCATACTTAAGGATTATACACTTAAAGGTGATGAGGTCCTGTTGAGACAGGCATTTTACAATCTTATCCGCAATGCTGTTGAGGCCATGCCGGATGGGGGTATTCTCACAATAATAGCAAAACGGGAAGGCAACAGCCTTCTGATAGCAGTCAGTGATACCGGCAGGGGGATTCCCGAAGAGATAAGGGAGAAGGTTTTTCTGCCTTTTTACACCACCAGGGAAAGGGGTACAGGGCTTGGTCTTGCAATTGTTCACAAGAATGTCAGCCTTTTAGGTGGAACAGTAAACTTTGTATCTTCGGAAGAGGGGACGACTTTTTTGGTGAGGATGCCTCTGAGAGGCTGACAAGCTGACAAGATAGGTCAGATAGGTCAGATAGGTCAGATAGGTCAGATAGGTCAGATAGGTCAGATAGGTCAGATAGGTCAGATAGGTCAGATAGGTCAGATAGGTCAGATAGGTCAGATAGGTCAGATA